>CAZFLA010000143.1:0-9156 GCA_964519405.1 uncultured bacterium | reverse complement strand
CTGAAGGGTTGCGCCCGTGTGCGGTTGACGACATGCGCAAAGAAATGTGCGGCGGCTGAGATCAAGCCGCAAGAGGAAATCGCTGTGTGGCCAGGAGCCGCACCAGGTACTGAGAACTGGGATTGGAAAGAGCGCTTGGAGGTTGCACCTAATGGTATGCCCATTGGGCGGGATGTGGTAAAGCCGACGCTGCAGTATTATCCTGCTGATCGGCGCAAAGCAGTAGGAACTGCCATGGTTGTGGCACCTGGAGGCGGCTTTGGGGCGCTAATGTTAAGCTATGAGGGTGTTGATGTTGCTAAGAAACTCAACTCCTTCGGTATAGACGCCTTCATACTTAAATACCGACTGCTTTATACAGGCCCCGGCGCGCAAGATGTCGTTGAGGAAAGCCGTTCCGAGTCACAACCGGATAAGTTAGAGCTGATTGGTAAATATAAAGCACAAAAAGGACAGGACCTTGTTGATATGGCCGTCGCCGATGGTCAACAGGCCATCCGTGTTGTACGCAGCCTGGCTGGCAAGTATGGCTACGCAGCAGACAGAGTGGGTATGATGGGATACTCGGCTGGAGGCGTGGTCACCTCGGAATCGGTATATGGACCGGTTGATGGTCGCCCTGATTTCGCGGCAGTCATATATGGTGTCGGCTTGCCCCACAAGATGCCAAAGCCCGCACCGCCGCTCTTCCTGGCGGTGGCAGCTGATGATCCCATTGCATTCAGCCAGACGATGGAGCTCTTCCGTGCATATCACGATGGCGGAGGCAAAGCGGAACTACACGCCTATCAGATAGGTTCTCACGGGTTTCTGAACAAGGGTGGAGGTGCCGATTTTTACCTGGATCGGCTTGGCGAATGGCTCAAAGCGAATGGTTTTCTCACCAAACTCCATAAGTAGACGCATTCAGCGGTCTGGAATAGTTGTCTGTTCCCGACCGCTGCTCTTACCAACAAGGGGATTTCATGAAAGCCATCACCCAACTTCAGGCCGAACACGAACAGATATACACCGCTTGCGTAATTCTGGAGAAGCTTGCCGACGAACTGTTGAACGGTCGGCTGATTGATACTCTGGACACCGAGGAGTTGGTAGAGTATTTCAGCGTATATGCAGATCAATGCCATCACAGCAAAGAGGAACAGTTGCTGTTCCCGCTGATATCCCAACTTGGTTCTTCATCTGAAAGCAGCCGTATCAGTGTGATGCTATATGAGCATACCCATGGCCGCGAGTATATATCATCGATGAACAAAAGCATCACAACTGTGAACACACAAACCCAAGCCGCACAGGCATTCACCACAGCCGCATACGGATGCAGCAAGCTGCTGCAAAATCACATGATGAAGGAAGAGATGCTTGTCTACTCGGCCGCACAGCAGCTGCTGTCGCAGCAGCAGCACACGGAGTTATCGCAGCAAATTGACCAGTTTGAAGTCGACCGCCTTAGCGCAACCGGCCGTCTCCGCTACCAGCTAATACTTGAGCGCCTCAGCGTGGCATACTTATAAAGATCGAGTTAACCACAAGTCATTTTGATTCGTGGTATTCACTCTCTGCATTTACGTTCCACACATCATCACGATTGGCAATATCACCCGAAAGATAATCAACTGCTGCCATTGCTGTAAGCATAGAGTGATCCTGGTTGTTATACCTATGCTGACCATTCCGGCCAATACAAAATAGGTTCTCAAACTGCTTTAGGTAGTCTCGCACAAGCTCAAACTTGTCGTAACTGCCGAAATACGCAGGATATGCTTTGGGCACACGTATGAGAACATGCTTCAACACATCTTCTTTCTTCACGATGCCGATGGTCGCCAGTTCATCAACCGCAAATTGGCAAAATGCTTCGTCATTCATAGACCACAGGTCATCGCCCTCATTGGCAAAATACTCCATACCTACCCACACACTGTTATGGTCGGCAACCATGTATGGGCTCCAGTTGTTGAATATCTGCAGGCGCCCAACGCGAACATCAGGTTCTTGTATGTATATCCAGTTGTCTGGGACGATATTGTTGACTGAAGGGTGATTGGTGTTATTTTCAAGCTGCAGTTTCTTAGCAAGAACACCTACTGTCATAAAATCGCGATACTGCAATCCCTCTGCCACAGCAGCAACAGATGCCGATGGTTGGTTATCAATCATCGGCACGAGTTCCTTAATCGGCATACTGCTGAAGACATAGTCAGCGGAGATGGTCTGCTTCTCACCAGTCATGCAGTTGAGCACTTCAACACCAGTGATCTGGGCAGCATCTGAATGCAGACCTATCACTTTATGATTCATGCGTATCTCGCCGCCGGCACTGCGGATATCATCAGCAACCGTCTCCCACAACTGCCCAGGACCCAGCTTGGGATACCAAAAGCGTTCAATGAGGCTAGTTTCCACCTGCGACTGGTCGGTTTGTCGTTTGGGCAACGCCGACCGAATAGCATGCAGCACGGCTTTACTTAGTGAGAGACCTTTGATGCGTTGTGCACCCCACTCGGCGGATATCTTATTACAGGGAACGCCCCATACCTTCTCCGTATAGTCCCTGAAGAACGTGCAGTATAGCTCGTAACCAAACTGGTTAACCAGGAAGTCCTCCAGCGTATTCACTTCTTTACGAGGCGCTAGCTTCGCGGCGATATACCCGCAGCCTATACGCCATACCCTGGCTATACCCAGGTTACGCAGTGTCTGCGCCGATAGGTTTATGGGGTAATCAAAGAATCTGCGCAAAAACAAAATCCGAGAGAGACGGCTTCGGTTTAGCATCACCCGATCATCAACTTCAGGATCACGGTTTGACTGTTCGACAGCGGTCGGACTTTTCAATGGTTTCACGGTGAAGTTTTTGTGCAGTTCCACATCGCGGTTTAGTGATATGTCGTCGCAGCTGGGTTTGCTTTGGGGGGGCATTACGTTAAACCACCAGTCCATCACCCGCAGCGATTTGGAAAAAAACCTGTGGCCGCCGATGTCTATGCGGTTGCCCTCAAATTTATCGGTTCTAGAGATGCCGCCTATCGAGTCACTTGCTTCAAACACAATTGGGGTAATATCGGTGCGGCTTAACAATTCATATGCAGCGGTCAATCCTGCAGGCCCTGCCCCCACGATAATCGCTGTCTTCTTGCTGCTATTCATTAATCCTTCGACACCGCCAAATGTTTTTGTTTGAACCGACATATGCAATCAGATTATTGCTGCACACGCATATTATAATCATCTCGAATGGTAAAGTCAGCCGTCGCACAGCTTTTTCGTTCGCCGCTTTAAAGCGTTATCGACTTTACTCCATTTACATGTAAAATCTACCATAGATAGCGCAGCGGATTATTAACTGTTATCACATACATTAGGATTGGAGTATATAAAGCAGTGCACCATCCATCATCTTATAAGAAGAACCTTAATATTTGGTATCTCGTTGTTTGTGCGGTGCTCATTGGTTTGTCCGTCATCGTAGGCAACCGCGGCGATTCGGCGAGTAAGCTCACCGCAGACGCGCTGGACTATCACAATCTGGCCATGCAGATACTCACCTCGCATACATACGGCAGCACATACCGCGTTCCTGTCTACCCGGCGTTTTTAGCACTCATTTACAGTTTTGCAGGCCAAAACCTGGTTGCAGTCTATCTTGCGCAGTTCATGTTGTTTATTGCCGCACTCATCGTCACATTCAAGACATGTTATTACGTAACCAAAAGCACTGTGTGTTCATTACTTACGGTATTTATGTGTATCATGTGGTTTTCCTTCTGGCGCTCTATTACAGAAGTGCTCACGGAAATTCTAGCTCTCTTCCTCATATCGGTGTGTGTGTGGTTTATAATCAAATGCACTACCAAACCCAATATAAAGAATTGCATGATAACGGGGTTACTGCTTGCACTCTGTGTGTTATGCAAGGCGGTGATCATGCCGTTAGTTCCCATTGCCGCCTTATACATATGGTTGAAAAATGGGAAATCAAAGCAGGCTATATTGGGTGCTTTATCACTCTTGATTGTTTCTACAGCCTGTCTAGGCATGTGGACAATACGCAATTACCGATCAACCGGTGAGTTTATACCCATTGCTACAGGAGGAGGATTCAACCTGTGGCTTGGTAACTGGCCGCCATATTATCACCAGGTTTGGCAGTGGCAGCACTATCCACCGGAGCTTCAAAGCAAACTCGCAGGAAAGACCGAAGCACAGCAAGATAAAGTGTTCACCAAAGAGACAATCCGCCAGATTACTCATGAACCAGCAACAGCCATCGCTCTCTTTGGGCAGAAGTTTTCCGATTTATGGTGGGCTGGTCTGGGACACGATCGCGATTCCTGCGCCAAAAATGTGTCAGCTATAGGGCATTTTTCTGTTCCTAAACAGGCTTTGCTGGCCCTCCCATTGTTCCTCCTGTCGCTGGTAGGATACTTCCGGTTGTCTGCTGATGAGCGGACTAGAGCACTGCCTATCACGGTATTGATACTGTGGTGGACGGTTGTGTATGTGGCCACAACTGTGGCGCCAAACCGCTATGTTATCCCGATACAGACTTATGAAATTATGTTTGCGGCAATTGCATTGCAGAGGATATTCGCCCGAAAATCAACCGAAGCAGCTCGTGAATAAGCAGTATCTGAGGCAGCATCAGGGCACAGAGCATACAGCTCTGTGCCCTGATATTTTGATATGGGAGGCGCTACTCCAGGTGGAAGAGCACCGTCCCTAAGCTGGGGATGTCAATGGTGAACTGGCTGATGCCGGTGCCGATCAGCTTGCCAGTATAGAGCTCAGTCACCTTAGCAGCTCGCGGCAGCTTAATCGTCCGAACCCCACCATCATTCACAGAGACCGAGAGAATACTGCGGTTAGCATACACCGTTTCACCGCCCTCGGTATACAGGTGAACACCCGCTGCTTTGGCGATATTCCGCAGCAATGCTGTAGGAACCACCGGTGCCGCAGAGTAGAACGAAGTCCACTGCGGGTATTTACGAACCACCAACCCAGCGAGTTCGCTTTTGGTTATCTGACCCAAAACCTGTGCCTCCGCATCATCCGCATAGATCACAGGACCTACATCGGAATCCAAGCCGAAGACATCACCTTTCTTTAACCCATCGAGCCATGGATTATCACCCAACAGAGTGACATGAGCATAGGCTTTTCGGTTTTCCATCTTCAGGTTGATGCCGGTTAACGCCTGCATACCCGAAACATCAAGCTGACCGCTGCGGTAGATCCCAGGTGCATACACCCAAACAGCAATTCGGCCGTCTCGCTTAACCACTCGATCAATCATCTGCCGCTGCTGCTCGGTTGGTGCCACGCAGCAGATGAACACATACATTTTATGAGGGGGAATCAACTCCAGATCATCCAACATATACGTGCCAAATGGTGCTCCGACACGACCCAACTGCGGTAATTGATGCAATATCATCGGACCGCTGATGTAGTTTGCTGTTCGCATCCATGCCAGCGATTTTGGATCCAACACGTAGGCTATTTCGTCGTTCGGAGACCGGTCCCAAGCCACGGTTTCCTCGGCAATTCTATTCATATCACCAATTTCGCGCATCATGCGCGGGTCATCGAACCAACCGCCGCCCATGTCGAACCACCACATACCCACGCCCTTGCCCAATACATGACCTAGCTCACGCCTCTGCTGGGTTAGGCTCTCCTCATAGGTCGCCGCTTGTCCGAATTCGCCAACCTTTCCGCCGGTTAACCAGGTTCGGTAGTCATTCTCGTCCATCCACAGCTTGCCATGCGCCTTGATGGTGTCTGTCAGCGACATAAAGTGCGAATATCCGGTGCCCGGTGCCCTAAAGGCATAGCTAGATGGACTCGTCATGAAGTCAACATCCGGGCATGCCAGCAGTTTGTCCATGGCAAGATGGCCTGCATTTTGCTGACGCTGCTCACCGACCAACTGCAGCACATATCCATAGAACGCACCCACGAGTTTTTCGCGATGGGTAGCATCCTTAATCACTTTGGCAAAATAAGCAATAGTTTCGGCAACGAGATCGCTGGTGTAGAGGGTATAGTCAATCACTGCCTGAGATTTCTTGGGATCGTGCAGTTCATACAACTCGGATTCCATACGCTGAGCCTTTGTCGGTATCTTAGCCGAGTTGAAGTCTACATCGGCATCGTTCCATGCCGCACGAAGTGCCTCAACACTGCTGTATTTTGCCTTAAGCCAGCGATGGAAAGCCTCGCGGTTGGGTTTGCTGTAGTCTACCCATTGGTCTTCATTGCCGCCCCACATCATCCACTCTTCAGTGGTGCCAGAGGCCACATGGTAGCCGATCACCCGATCTGCCCATGGAGATTGCTCCATATGACGGATATATCGCCTGATCGCCTCTGCAGTGTCTTTGCGCCATATTTCCGATGACCAGCTTGGCACCTGGTGCTCATCATTGTGAATGAAGGGCAGCGGTTTTCCGTCACCTGGATCATATGTCACCATCTCTTCAGGGTGTTTATCGCACCACCACTTTGGTGCCCGCAGATAGAGGCGAGGGAAGAAATGGGCCTGCGAATCGCTGTTGATGACCATCATACATCGATGGTCTACCTGCGAATAGTCCCATTTATTGGGTGCCGTCCACACCACATTTGACAAAAAGTAACCCGCTTCTGATGGGGTTGAGCTAAATGTATAGAGATGAACGCCTGCCTGCCCAAACTGTGTAAAATACCGCGTTTGCGGGTTATACGACATATACGATATGGCAGGATTTGGCTTACCATCGATAAACAGGGTTGGCACGCCATGGTAGGGCTTTACTTCAGCGATGCTCTTTGGAACTCGCCTGCCCACAACGTTCACCTTACTCAGTATTCCTTCTGCTTTTCCGTCTGCCAATGTCTCACTCACTTTCAGCCGCACTGTGTGCTCACCGCTAAATGAAAACATAGGAACATGCAGCGCAACCGGGCCAAATTCGTATCTTTGGCCAGCCTGCAGGTCGACAGGCAGCTTCACATCTACGCGAGACATCACTACTTGGCCCTTCATCAGCTGCAGTTCACATGCTCCGTCGTTGTCGAAGAATTTCTGTGGTCGAATAGCCCCTGAGACGGTCAGAGTTTGTCCGGCTTGAACAGAGGCCGACAAAGCTGCTGCCGCTGTAATCTTCACAGCAGGGGCATAGTTAAGGGTGATGGACTCCACTTCCAGCTTATACTCTTGACCTTGTTTGATGTCAAAAGCAATAACTGCCAGCAGCTTTGTCGGCCAGTCAAACCGTCCATCGCTGTCTTTTGACCAGCTAGCCACCTTGAACTGCTTTCGCGTAAAGCGAACATCCTGCCAACCACTATTCGCTTTTAACGGAACAGGTTCTGGTGCATATTCGGAGTTATTTTGGTCGGCGATTTTCACCGATAGTAGAAAGGCTGCACCATTATTACGTAGCCTAATAACCATGTCATTGAACGGCCGCGTAATGGGCTGTCGGTAAAACATATCTGCTGAGGTTACGGTGGCATCTCTTGGCGCAAGCGACCAGCAGATGGTGTTCTTACCCGATTCAATTTCGTAATGTGTATACTCCGCCTCGCGCCGAGCGTCATCGCGGGCGCTGTCCCACAATGACGCTTTACGACCGTCAGCATACAGCACCTTCAGTGGTCCTGCGTTGTTTTTTGGCGAAATCATGATATCCCTCCCATATAGCTGGGTGCTATTCTATGGGTATCAGATTCGCCATGAGTCAGGTAGATACCTGCGTGTATAGGCAGTATAGCTGAACCGAAATTGTGTAATAGGTACACTAGCTCAAGGTATAATAGAGCTAGATAGGAAGGCCCATAGGAGGTTCAAATGAAAGAGCTGTGTTTCGATGCTTATGAAGATAAGGTCGATGGTGGATTTACCGCGTCTGCAGTCGGTTATGGAATACATACTGAGGCGGAATCTCTTGAGGAGCTTCGAGCAAATATCATTGATGCAGTAAACTGCTTCTTCGACACCCCCAAGGATGCACCAACAATTATACGTCTTCGAGTCGTCAGCGAAGAAGTTTTAGTCGGGTGAGATTACCTCGTGATGTAGACGCCAAAAGGTTGATTCACGCACTTAAGGTGCTTGGTTACGAACCGACCCGTCAGACAGGATCACATATTCGAATCACTACGTTGCGCGATGGTGAACACCACGAGGTCATACCCAATCACAAGCCCATCAAAGTTGGAACTCTACAAGGCATATTATCGAGTATCGCCAAACACCATAAGCTCACAGTTGAAGATTTGCTTCGGTATCTATAGATTTATGTCTATACATCCGTAAGCATATGGTTCCAACATGACAAACAAACCAGCAAAGTGAAGCTAGGCTTGTAACCTAAAGGCGATTACTCCCGCCTCTTTAACCCCACTGTAACCTTATAGCATCATCGCTGAGCCATTCCTGCATGCTCACAGCATGCGATGCGTCTACCCCAAGTGGAACAGCAGTGTGGCTTTATCGGCAAAATCCACCGTAAAACGGTCGGTGTTTCTGTCAATCAACTTTCCGCTGAACAACTCCGTAACGGTGGCTTTTCGGGGCAGACTGATGGTGCGCGGCCCGCCGTTGTTCGCATTCACCGCCAGCATACTCCGATTCGCCCACACAACCTCATCACCCTGTGTATACACATGAACTCCAGAAGCCAACGCCAGGTTCCGCAGTAACTCGGTCGGCAACATGGGAGCTGTGGAATAGAGCGATGTCCAGCCACGCATGCGCATAACAGCCAGCCCAGTGCGTTTGCTGCCTGACATCACCCCTAAAGCCACAGCATTCGTATCGTCCACGGTAATTACCGGCGATGTTGCCAGATCGAGACCATACACCGAGCCAGATGCTATACCAGATAATAACGTGTCTGTGCCGCTCAGTGTCACATTCATCGGCTCTTTATCACGCGACATAGCCAGTTGAAAACCCGTCATCTGCTGCATCGCGTCCATATCAAAATGGCCGTCGCGATATAACCCTGGTGCGTAGAGCCACACGGCGGTCTTTCCGGAGTGCTTAACCACCTTGTCAATCATCTGCCTTTGGCTTTCGGTGGGAGCAAAGCAGGTAGCGAAGATAAACATCCGCCGATCTGCTATCCGTTCCAGGTCATCAAGCAGATAACAACCAAACGG
>CAZFLA010000142.1:0-9196 GCA_964519405.1 uncultured bacterium | reverse complement strand
CTTCTCCAGTCCGACGACGCTTTTTCTGGATGCCATGTATATTGCTGCGATCACAGCGCCGACGCCAATTGATGCCATAAGAAAGCCCAAGGTATGAGGCCCACCATGCAGCACATTGGTAGCAAACACCGGCATTAACACGTTATATGGCATGGCAAACATGCTGATGAGTGCTAAGTTAGTGAGAATTGACCGAATTGGCATATGGTTGAAGGTGTAAGCAAAGCCGTCTTTTAGGTCATCTACCGGATTAGCAGCAACTTTTTTGGGCACACCGCTGCTGACCTTCATCGCCAGCAGTGCGATGACGACCGCTATATAGCTAATACCATTCAGCAGAAAACAAAAACCAGCACCAAATTTGCTCATTAACACTCCTGCTATCGCAGGACCAATAAACCGGGCTCCATTAAACATGGATGAATTCAACGCGATCGCATTTGGCAGATCTTCATGGTTCTCTACCATCTGAACCACAAATGACTGCCTTGCCGGAACGTCAAACCCGCTGATTAGTCCTAACAAGAGGCTTAGCACGATGATGTGCCATACCTCAATCCTGTGCCCTAACACAAGCGCGGCTAGTGTCAGCGCTTGCATCATAGCAAGAATTTGAGCCGTGACAATGACGTGGTGTTTATTAAAGCGATCGATCAACACACCTGCTACGGGCGAGATCACGAGTGCTGCTATTTGGCTGGTAAATCCGACGATTCCCAAAAGCCATTGCGACCGTGTTAGGTCGTAAACCAACCAACTCATGGCAAGATTCTGCATCCAGGTGCCTATCAATGATACACCCTGACCAGCAAAGAAGAGCTGATAGTTACGGTGGCGTAAAGCCCGGAATGTAAACTTAAGCGAGGCTGTGTCAAAAGATGGTCGGGTAATCTTGCGCATGAATAGTGTTGTTGTCTTTCATCAAGGTCGATTGTCTCTGTAGGTTCATGATATCGCGTTTTAGTCGCAGCGGCTGATTTGTATCCCTGCCGTTATGTTTAGAACACTTTCGTGCGGTTGATGTTCAAAAGTGATCAAAAAAAGGGGAGGAACTCATTGGTACCTCCCCAGCTTGGTTATGTCGTGTTAGTTGATGTTAATGATCTGAGTAGCGTGTTGTTGCTGCCCGAAATAGTCAGTTCCTGTGAACTTGATGGTGTGGTATCCCTTGGAGATGTTAGCAGGGAGTGATCCTAACCACAGATGACGGTTTGATTCACCAGTCCAATCTTTGTACGCGGCAGTAATGACTTCGGTGTTTGGTTTCCAACCCTTGATGGTGCACGTGCGGGTCAATGAGGTCTTTCCGTAACCCTCAATCTGCATATCAAGTTTTGCACCATCACCACCCATGAAGTAGTTCACCAGTATCTCGGCATTTGCCGCCTCTGACTGAGCCACATCATCGGGAGCAGCAACCTGCATTTGGTATTCCGCTGGCCAGCGTGCTGCTTTATACCGGATTTTATACTGGGTTCCGCTAAAGTCGACGTATGAATATCCGTTAGGTGTGCCGTCTTCCATGCGTGCGTTTGGTAAGCCGGTTTCATCGATTGCGCCGTTCCACCAGTTTCCACAGGCGGTGCCCAACACCATGTTGAGCAGCGGCTTCGAACCGGTCCAGCCGACGGCTTTATCTAGCAGCCAGAAGTCTTGTGTGTGCCAGTGACCGGACAACGAGAGTTGATGCGGATGGTTCTCAAGCAGTTTGAATAACTCAAGCCGGTTTGGCTCTTCCATGTCACCGTATGGGATGTGACTGAAAAGAACCACCAGTCGGTTCTTAGGCAGAGACTCCAGATCAGCTTTGAGGAACTTCATCTGGTTATCGTCCAGTTTTCCTGTGTATTCATGTGGTACAGTGGTGCTTAAGTTCATGTCATCAAGTACAACGAAGTGCACTCCGCCATATTCATATGAGTAGTAGGACGGGCCGAATACATGCTCCCATGTTGCCTTATCATACTTACCGGTTTCATACATATCGTAGTTCGTGTCATGGTTGCCCCGCACATATACTAGGGGATTGCCTACATGCGCCATAATGGGCACTACATAGTCATATACCTCTAGTTTGTCGTGACCGATGTCACCAAGCATAGCGGTAAATGCAGTTTTCGTGCCGGCTATTTCCGCGATGATGTCACGGCTGAGATAGTGTGCCTCTTTGATGTTTGTAATCTGCGGGTCACCCATCACGATAGCGGTAAACTTGCTTGGTTCTTTTTTGTATCGAAGCGCGAAATCAACGCTGTCGGGTAACGCTCCTGTTGGACCGTCTGTGGGGTATTTTAGTTTTGGCGATCCGCTCGGTTTGTAAGTGTAGTAGAAGACCGGCTTATTATATCGGTCAAGTGGTAACGCCCAGTTTGTGGGCTTGATCACGAAAATGATGTTGCCGTCTTGTATTGGAAGTCGATAACTGCCATCCCTGGCTGTTTTGACAATGTCACTTCCATTGCTAACGCCAACCTTGGCGATGCCGGGTTCACCCACGTCTTTTTTGCCATTGGCATTTAAGTCATTGTATACGAACCCTTTAACTTCAGTGGGGGCAGCGTGCAGCGCAATCGTCGTGCTGGCAAGCATAACGATTAAAGAAAATAGTGGAGCTCGAGTCTTCATCACATACCTCACTAGATATTCACTTATAAAATGCAACAACTCTATCATATCGTAATATTTGCTAGCGATGATTTTTGTGGGTTGCATGCTGTGGAACGCTAGGCCCAGTAATGGCGGTACAATGAGTTGGACATCACAGCGATAGCTGCCGATTCAAGGAGCGCAAGGAGTTTTTGATGAGAAGATTCATCACGTGTCACTTACTATTATTAGGCATATTCTTAAACATGGTTTGCCAGGCGCAAACCGGCAATGATATTGTGCGCTTATTGAAACAAGATCCGGTCTATATAAGCCCTTCGATGGAAACTGTGGTCGATCGAAACTCACTTAAAAATGTCGTCAGTGAGATGAAGCCGTTTAATGTCAACTTTGTGATCGTAAGGAATGTTCAGGGTGGAAGCGGACAGATGCAGCTGCTGTCCAAATGGCTGTTCACTCAAGCTGGTGTTGATAACGGTGTTGTGATTGTCATGGCACAAAATGGTGTTCGTGCGTTTTCCGATAGAAGGACTCCAGATGGTATTACGGCCGCTTTTCAAGAAACAAAGTCGCTGTATAGAGCCGATAACGCCACTGCTTTCCTAGTCGCATTCGCTAAGAATATAGAGCAGTCGCCTGCCACTTCACAACCTATATCCACTGGTATGAAGGCTCCTGTAAACTTATGGCCTTCAATCGCAGTGTTGGCGGTTATCGGTGGCGTTGGCTGGGTGATAGTTCGCCGTAACCGTATGAACCATGTACGCCAGCTTGCTGCCGGGCTTAAGGGTAAGGAATCGCTGGTAGTAGATGGCATCATGGCTCTTGATAGAGAACTGCAGTTTGTTAAGAACAGTGAAGACAGCCTTTTGGCGCAAGAGGAACGTCAAGCGGCTGCAGAGATGCTGGAAAAATGTACAAAAAGGCTTAATTCTGCGTCTCGCCCTGAAGAAGTATGGTCTGTTGACGAACATCTGGACCGAGCGATAGAAAGAGTTCATCGAGCGGATTTATATCTACAAAGGGCTAAAGGTGCGAAAGTCGATATCCCTGCAGAAAGCATTCAAGACAAAATGCGTGACAAGAGGGAATTTCGACTCAACGGTTGCTTCTTCTGCAGTAAACCAGATGGGCTTAACATGGAGCCTGTAGAGATCACACTGGGCAACACTCAGAAAAGAGTCTATGCATGTCATGATTGTGCAGAGAGGGTGCGTAGGGGAGAGGAACCGATGATTGCTACTGTCGGCGATGGCAACCAGCGGCGACCGTGGTATGATGTGCAAGATTATGACCCTCGATACCAGTATGGCCGTTATGACGGTATGGATATGATCAGTATGATGGTTATCAGTGACATGATGTTCGGCGGTTGGCATCATGGTTACCATAATAATGGCTGGTCGAACTACGGCAACTTCGGTGGCGACTTCGGTGGTAGCTACAATGACAGTGGTAATGACAGTGGTAATGACAGTGGTAATGACAGTGGTAATGACAGTAATGTCGACTTTGGCAATGTGGATTTTGGCGGCGATGCTGGTGGTGGGAATTTTGATATGGGTGACATGGGTGATATCGGCGGTGGTGATATCGGCGGCGGCGATTTCTAGCACGAGTGAAGTAGTCATGAAGTCATGATGCACAAACGGCTGGCCTATGGCCAGCCGTTTGTGCAATGCAATGCATCATCTATATCTATGTGCTCGGGATAATAATCCCATAACTACCGTCTTTGCGCTGATAGATGACCTCAAACTGGTCGGTTTCCGCATCGCGGAACAGGTAAAAGTCATGTCCAAGCATTTCCATATTCAGTGCAGCATCCTCTTGGCTCATAGGCTTTAACTCAAAATGTTTCTTGCGCGCGATTCGGAACTGCTTCGTTGGTTCGGCCGCTTGAACACTTTCTGCTTCGTTCGGTTCAACTAGCTCCAAAGCAAGAAGTTGTTCATCAGGATATTGATTAGCTTCCCTACGGCCAGCAATAGCCCGGAATCGCTTGCCCTTAAAACGCATAAGGCGTTTTTCTAGATGACAAATGGCCTCGTCAATCGCGACGCGTAAATCGGGACTGACTTCTTCAGCCCTTAAAATGACACCATGCCCATATACCGTGATTTCAATCGTGTGGCTTTCTCTTACGGCTTCGTGTACGATGGTGGCTTCGTCGATTCCCTTGAAGTGCGAGCTGAGCTTTGTGACAGTTTGTTGTGCATAATCTTTTAGGGTAGCTGGTAGGGTTCCTGCGGCATCTCTAATAGTGACAACCATCTTCGCGCCCTCCGAATTACTTGTATGTTGCTCACTTCAGAGCGAAGTGTGTATTAGGTATACCCTATTTTTTCAGATAAAAGATATAATCGCTGTTTGCTAACAGAGAAGTCGCGCATAATATTGGTGTATCTCTTTATAGCTCGGTCAGAACCGAATTCGTAATACAGAACCACCTACAAGAATGTCATTGTCTGATTAGTCATTACGCTAGGAGGCGTTGATTTATGCGTGCACTTATCGAGAAGACGAAGTCGTTTGGACTAAGTCGATTTCCTATTAGTTTTTGGAGTTATACGAACCTCACCGAACACGGTAAACACATGACTGAAGTCGAAGTAAAATCATGGGCTGATGCCGGATTTACCGTGCCGCAAAGCCCATCATTTAAGCCGGATAACTCAGCACAGTTGACTCATATCCGCAGTTTGCTGCACTGGGCTCGTAAATATGACATGAAACTGATTGTCTGCGACCCTCGCGGATATGCGTCGAAGATCGCAAATGCTGGTGACCTTAAGGCGTATTCTGACGGTGTTCGTGCCGCCGTTTCGGATCTGGGCAATGATCCTGCATTATTTGGGTTCCACATCGGCGATGAACCTGACGCGGATATGAAGTCCTCATTTTTTGAGTGTTACCGAACGCAAAAAGAGATAGCACCTCGGCTTCATCCCTTCGCCAATCTACTGCCGTATTTTACAGGGGTAGAATCGCGTGCAGGCACTGATACATGGCCTCACTATTTGGATGAGTATGCCAAGAAGAGTAATGCTGACCTAATTGGATATGATCACTACGCACAGATGAATGACGGCGAGGGTGGGATTCACGAGTATTTTCGCAATCTAAAGCTATACAGAGAAGCGGCTCTGCGTAACGGTATTCCATTTTGGAACACAGTGCTGTCTGTCGGTCACTATAAATATCGGTGTCCTAACCAGGATGATCTTCGGTGGCAGTTCTACACGTCATTGGCTGCAGGGGCGAATGGGATAGTCTGGTTCTTCTATTACATGCGGAAACCTCACGCAAACTACCGCATGTCGCCAGTTGATGAACTATGGGATAAGACCGCAGCATATTACGACCTTAGGCGTATCCACACCGGTTTCCACCGCCGATACGGAAATCTCTTTAACAAAATCGCCTCTACTCGTGTTTGTTTTGTTGGCGAAGCGTATGGTGATGGCGAACTATTCAAGCAAGATCGGTGGATATCATCGGTGGAATGCAGTGAAAAAGCCAAGATGGTGATCGGGGAGTTTGCGGATCTAGAAGGGCACAACTACGCAATGTTTGTGAACAACAGCATGACTGACAGTGAGTTCTTCAATGTTTCGTTTGCGAAGGGGATTCGAACTTACAGTTATGATTGGGACGGTGTGGAATACGAGGGTGCAGCATATTGCGGAGGGACAGTTGATACTGATGCTAATGGCTGTTTGCGGCATCAATTGATCCTCGCCCCAGGGCAAGAGGCATTTTACCGCCTAAAATAACTTAAAACCTAGTAATTATATCTGGTAGATATATATGCATATTATGCTATAATTTGACATCACATGAGATCAAGATGTGATCTGACCAGTCAGAAACTGATTTACTAGACACCAATCATTTAAGCTTCTCTAGTCAGGAGGACAACGATGAGATCAAGACTTAGAGCTTGCTGCGTGATGATATTGATGTTGTTAGCTGCAGTTTCCGCCGACGCCATCACTTTGTATACGCAGGCAGCAGGAGATGCCCAGTACGCATGGAACAGTAAATACGGTCCGTATGGTTACACCACTGGTACTAATACGATTGGTGTTGGTTTATCTATGGGTGGCAGTTACGGTAATGACTACACAGTATCGATATTTATGATTCCTCTAGCTGACCTAAAAGGGCTATCGCTAACCAATGCATTGCTGGAAGTGGAGTCAACAGGATTTGGAACTGGGTATTACTATGGTTCCGCTGCCATCGGCTGGCTTGACACAGGCAGTATGACACTAACTGGCGACGTTGAGGCTGACGGTTTAGGGCCTGCAAGCACCGGAAGACCGGGAGGTTTAGTCATCTATAATAGTGATAATGGTGATACGCCCGGAGTAAAGTCATTCGATGTACTGAGTTATGTAAATCAGGACATTGCTGCAGGACATAGTTACTCAACGTTCGTTCTATCGGGATCACGTGATACTTACGGCTCCATATATACAGCAGAGAGTGGCCAGGGGCCGCGTCTGCTGGCGACACCTGTGCCAGAGCCGTCATCGATTATGCTGATAGGAATGGGGGCCTTTGCCCTAGTATACAGAAGGAAGAGCCAAAGGTCATAGACAGTATCGTCTGACTTTAACCCAATATCTCTGCAGCCCTGTCCACAAAGTATAGTGTTCAGGGCTGTGTCGATTTGTTAGCTCACTGGATATTTGAAGTGGTCATGATCGCCTTATTGAGGCGTTCGATCACACGATCCCGACCGAGAACGGTGATCATCTCAAAAAGACCTGGGCCAACCAAGCGTCCACTAACGGCTAGCCGTGTGGTGTGAATAGCTTGGCCTGCACCGAGGCCAAGTTCATCAGCAGCCGCGCGAACTGCCGCTTCAACGCTGGCTATGTCAAATTCCGGTAAATCGTTCAGTTTGGCGATTATCAACTGAAGCAGTGGGGCGGCTTCGGGTTTACTGAACCACTTCTTTGCGCCTTTTTGGTCATATTCCTCTATGTCTGTAAAGAAGAAACGCGTTAACTCAACAACTTCAGGCAGCAGCTTCAGCCGTTCAGCTTCCAGAGCAACGACTTGTTCTGTGTAGCTGATCTGTTCGGCTGTCATGTCTTCAGGCAACAATTTCGCTTTTTGCAGATAGGGGATACACAAAGCTGTCAACTCAGATATCGGCTTCTTTCGTATAGATATGCCGTTATACCACAGCAGCTTCTGACCATCAAAAATGGCAGCATGGTCGGTAACCTTGTCGAGGTCAAAGAGTTCGATGATCTCTTGAGATGAGAACTCCTCTCTGTCGTCTCCTGTGCTCCATCCAAGCATTGTTAGGAAGTTAAACATCGCTTCCGGCAAATAGCCTTCATCAATATAGTCAACAAACTGCACCGATCCGTGGCGTTTTGACAGCTTTTTGCGGTCGCTGCCGAGAATGATTGGCAGATGAGCAAACACTGGATGCTGCCAACCCATTGCTTGGTAAAGCAGCACGTGTTTTGGTGTGCTAGATATCCACTCTTCCCCACGAATAACGTGAGTGATTTCCATATCATGGTCATCTACTATACACGCCAGGTGGTAAGTGGGGAATCCATCGCTTTTCAGCATGACGAAATCATCAAGCAGCCGGTTTTCGAAGCTGACCTCGCCGCGAATCGCATCTTGAAAACTGGTGACACCTTCGTTTGGCATCGCAAAGCGAACCACGTAAGGTGCTCCGCTTGCTTCAAGCTCGCGAACTTCGTCAGCGCTAAGGTCACGACAATGACGGTCATAGCCGGTCGGGGTGCCATCTGCTTCTTGCTGCTTACGCATCTGCTCCAAGCGCTCTGATGTGCAGAAGCACTTGTATGCATGACCGCTGGCTATGAGCTGATCAGCAGCCTGTTTATATAGCGGAAGCCTTTCAGACTGGTAGTATGGCCCTTCGTCCCAGTTAAGTCCAAGCCACTGACACGCTCGCATAATCTGTTCGACTGATCCTTCGACATAGCGATTACGGTCTGTGTCTTCAATCCGAAGTATGAACTGACCATTATGGTGGCGTGCATACAACCAAGCAAACAACGCAGTGCGGATGTTGCCAATATGCGGCGATCCCGTTGGACTTGGGGCAAATCGAGTTCGAACAGTGGTATTCATAAACAGGCGGCTCCTGAACTAATTAAGGTCTTGCGGGGAATATAACCTACGGAAATATATCCCTTGTAGATGTTACCAGATAGTAAATACGGCCATGGCGGAAAGAACGACCATGAGTAGTATGAGCAGAAGATCGGCACTGCCCCGAACCTTTTTGGGGAAGATGCTGCGCCAACCATACACAAACATCAAAGAGATGGGAGCTAATGCTCCAAACATGTATCGCCCTTGTGTTTGGAAATACTTAAAAGTGAATGCTGCGAAAGCCATCACGACAGCTGCGATCAGTATCCACGCCGGCCACCACCACATTGGCAATGCTTGAGTGTTGTCTTGCTTATTGGTGAAGAGGCCGAACAAATAGCCGACCACACAAATGAGGCTTAAGGCTAGCAATACATTGTATATGCCATCGGGCCAGAAACCTGGCGCTCCCACTTTCATGGTTTCTGGT
>CAZFLA010000141.1:0-9335 GCA_964519405.1 uncultured bacterium | reverse complement strand
GAGATGTGTGTTGCGATGTTTTTGGATATTCATCGCAACACGCCAACTAGATATGATTCTCAAGTAAGAGGAGAAGTGACATGGAATACTGGGAGACCTCACGTTACAAACGTCTAGAGCAGTTAACTACTGACGAACTTCTTATGATAGCCTGTCGGTTTAGATCGAATACTGTGATGCATTGGTCTTGCATACGAATTCTGTGTTTTCGAGGCGGCGATGAGTGTTTTCAAAAGGCAGCAAAGTTGTGTTATGATACCACACCGCAGATTAGGCGGGTAGGTGCTGAAGTTCTAGGTGAATTCGGGTTGCCGAAATACACTCATCATAAACAGTGCTTACTGACGCTTTTTCACATGCTATTTAATGAAACAAATGCGACAACGCTTGGTTATGTAGCAAATTATATAGCTCATCCTCATTGGCAATTTAGTGAAGAAGTTAAATGTATTGAGGAAATGCCAAATCTTTTAGAAAAATGTCGCGAACTGTCCTCACACAGATCATCTATTTACAGAGCTGCCATCGCATGCGCTCTACAAGTTTTTAGCAACTCGAAAGTCATAGCTGAAGCCACTGATTTGCTAATTAATATGATGACTGATCATAGTGGAGATGTCAGGGCATCTGCTAGTGATTCATTAAGCTGTATGATAGAAAACAGCTTCCCGGACTTTAATGAGAATGATGAAAAGATATGCCAAACATTCATTCATAATCTAGATGACATCAATAGCCAAGTGAGAGGTGACGCATTGCTATCACTTGTGAATGCAGGATATCATCCAATTCGTGATCGTCTTATCCATGAACTCCTAGGTGGCGACTGTCATCGATATACATTTCTGGCCGCGCGAGCTATCGATGATCCGTCTCTATATCCGGTCTTGAAGCAAATTGAAAATGACTATGATGATATGCATCTAGAATTCGCTATCAAGGAATACGAGAAATCATATAGTGGCCACTGTATACAAGATGTCAGATAGCTGCGCTTCATATCTAAACAAGAGGCGTATTAATCGATATGCAAGAGGTATACGCCTCACTCGCTCCAACGGCGGGAACCCACTGAGCTGGGCAGATAATACTGATAAGTTTATCAAGACATTCAGCTACGATACGCAAGGACGTTTGGCTAATGCAGATATCCCTGGCATAAGCCGCACCGATTACGGCTACGACTGGGTTGGCAACCGCACCAGCCCGACAGCGGTCTACAACGACGCCGACCAACTGACAAGTTACAACGGGAACACATACAGTTATGAGTACGAAGGAGGAATGTATACGGGAGCTGGCCGATCCTTCGGGTATTACTCGAATGGTGACCCATACCAAGTTTCGCTGAATGGCACCAGCAAGAATGGCCGGTTCGAATCGCATGGCCTGCGCGAAGTGACCTATGGTGCTACCACAACCAAGTATAGCTATGACATTACCGCAAGCACACCTGCCATGATAACTGAAGGTCCGAATGATGGCACCACCACATACTATTATGTGCGTGAGCCAGACGGTGAGCTGATCATGCAGAAGACCGCCACGGGCAATAAATACTACCACTTCGATGAACTTTGAAGTACCCTCTTCTTGACCGATGCTAATGGAGTACAGACAGACAAGTATGTCTATAACGCCTGGGGTAAGGTTGTTTCCTCAAGCGGTAGCACGGTGAACCCATACCGATATATCGGAAAGTATGGATACTACTACGACACCGAAACCAACTTGTATCTGTTGGGTAAGCGTTATTACGACGCAGACGCAGGCATGTTCTGCCAGCGCGACGAAGCCAAAGACGGGCTGAGCTATTACTCATACACCAGCGGGTTGCAGATGACTGCGGTGGATCCGTGGGGAAGGGACTGGACTACTTGGGATTTTGTAGCATATTATGAGATGGGTTTAGGTGGCACCATCGATTTAGCTGATGTTGGGCTTCTTGATGAATATCAAGCGTCAGTGTACAGCTTTACTAACGACTTTGAGGTAAACAATTTTAAGAGACTGACAACACATGCAAGAACAAAATGTAGTCTTCCGGAATACCAGAAGAAAAAAGGTGTTACTGTTTCGTCTGGTAATGCGAAGTTACTGTATCCGAGTTCAGGAGGGGAAGACATAAGCAATTCTTTATATGTAATTGGCGGGCACAGTCTGTGGATGACATCATCTTGCCATGCTGTCGCAGATTGTTGTAATAAAACAATGACTTGGTCTTGTCACAACACATTCACGCTCAATGATCGTTTTGAAGACCCACTAAGTTTGAAACACCGTAGCTGGTGGAAACTACGAGTAACTCCGCCAGACAATCCATGGCCATCAATACCAGTTCTCCGAAATACTCCATATGATATCACCGCTCATTGGGAAACATATAACAATGGAGTGGCATCATTTTGAAAAAACACACTAATACGACCTGGATCGTACTATTAAGTGTTGCCTTTATTATCTGGTTGGTATACTTTCTAACGATCGGATTCCTGAATGCGCATATACATATAAGGCTTCCTGGTGATTACATCATATGGAACACAGAAGCCGGGAACGTAATGCAGAATCAACTCAAGTCTTCTAACGATGATACACTTGAAGTCATAACGATCGGACCTGATGTAACGGGATATCGAGTATACCATGCAGCCATAGTTGGGTTGTTATCAGAAGACCCTTCATACGCATTGGAGCACCCTAACCTGTATAAAAGTCTACTTTCAAACGGTTATTTTATCATAAACTTGCGTACCATGAAGGTATACGGAGGCTTAAGCAAATCTGATTGGTTGAAAAAGCTCAGAGCATTCGGTATAACCGCGGAACCAAAACTCTTCGAACCTTCTTGGCTTGACGAAAGACTTGGGCGCAACAAGCCACAAGCTAATGATGCGCAATAGGTGGCATGCATGATTCACGGAACTAACGGCGGCAATCCGCTAAGCTGGGCAGACAACACCGACAAGTTCATAAAGACATTCAGCTACGACAATCAGGGACGATTAGCCAGTGCAGATATCCCTGGCGTGAGCCGCACAGACTACGACTACGACTGGGTAGGCAACCGCACCAGTCCTACAGCTGTATACAACGACGCTGACCAGTTAACCAGCTACGGCGGCAACACATACAACTACAACACCGATGGCAATATGACCAGCGGAGCTGGCCGCAGCTATACCTATCACAATTCTGGCTATCTAAATCGTACTACAGTAAACAGTATAAACTACGACAATGGATGGGATCCGTACGGCAACCGCGCACATACATGGACTGGCGGGGCTACTACAAAATACGGCTACGACATCACTGCAAGTATCCCAGCCATGATAGCGGAAGGGCCCAACGATGGCTCTGCAGCCTATTACTACGTGCGCGAGCCTGATGGTGAGCTGGTCATGCGCAAAAACGGTGCGGACCTGAAGTATTATCACTTCGATGAACTGGGCAGCACGCTTTTCCTAACGGATGCTAATGGCGTGCTGACGGACAAATACGTCTACAACGCCTGGGGCAAGGTAGTCTCGTCCAGCGGTAGCACGGTGAACCCATATAAATACATCGGCCAGTTGGGATACTATTCAGACAGTGGTACGGGACTAATACTGCTAGGCAGCCGCTTCTACGATCCGGAAGCAGGGGTGTTTACCCAGCGCGATCCTGTAAAGGACGGGTTGAGCTACTATACCTACACCAGCGGCAGTGTTATGACTGCGGTAGATCCTTGGGGACTGAGTATAACTTCAGAATGCCAAGAAAGATTAAAAAACATTTACAACAACGCTTATAAGCTATTAGCAGAAAAAAGGAAGTATGATCCAGTGGAAGATGGGAAAGGAGGTCATTACTGTCCGAGAAAGAAGACAAACGATGGAAAAACAGAACAGGGCGGACATTTCAACGAGATGAAGGAATTTAAAAATGGTATATTAAAAGATATCAAGTGGTATAGAGAACATTGCAAGAAATATGATGACAATGGCACTGGCGGCTCAAAACTAGGACGATGGGTTTTCGATCTAGTAAATGCATATATTCCACCGCCTGTGTACGAAAATGAAAATAAATTTAGTAAATTTTGTAAAAAGGTCGCTACTGGTGCTGCGGCAATAGGCGGCGGATATATAGCTTACAGATGTGCTCGAATGCTTCCTAGTTTGGCTCCACCACTCTGGGGTACAATACCGTTGAATGCTGCATGTCCATGAAAAATCCAGTAGACGGAAGCCTTATGGTTATGGTGCCAAGTGGTGCCTTCATTGCAGGTGGACCAGCCAGCGATGAAGGCGATGGCACCTTTATCGCCAACCTACCCGCATACTATATGGCAATATATCCCATAACAAATACGCAGTATGTTCAATTTCTAAATGACGAACAACCAAAGCAATCCATTTTAGATCAATGGATAAAACTCGAATGCAATTACGGAATTACCAAAAACGTAAGAGCTTATGAAGTAAGCAACAATGCACATGATCATCCAGTAGTATATGTAAGTTGGTATGGAGCAAAAGCATACTGCACGTGGGCGGGGTTACGTTTGCCCAGTGAATTAGAGTGGGAAAAAGCTGCACGAGGAACGGATGGACGAACATACCCATGGGGAGATGATTGGAACAACGGAGTGCACTGCAGGCACAAAGGTAATCAAGGAAACATGCCAACATGCGAAGTTTGGCGTCATCCTGATGGGTGCAGCCCTTACGGGCTCTATCAGATGAGTGGCAATGTAGCAGAATGGTGTGAGGATTGGTATGATTATGGAGCTTACAACCTTTACAAATCGGGTAATTTCACCCCACCATCCTCCGAATTAGACGCCCGTGTTTTGCGCGGGGGATCATGTGGTGACGTACATTGTAGTGGCGATGTTGACTACTTTTGGAGTGCCTATCGGTTCTGCTTGCCCCCAGAGTATAAAGGCAACACTATGGGATTTCGTTGTGCAAAAACAGCATAGTCTATGCTGGAAAATGACCTGTATCTATGGCACTGTGATATTGTGCAAAGCGGTGATGTTATACTTTACGACTCGCAGTATTTAAGTTATCCCATACCACACAATCACAAGGTTAGGTATACTCGAATGACAATAGTTATTAAAAGCAGAGACGGCAATATCCTTAGTTCAGAGAATTACCCAGAGATGAAATCTGCAGTAGTCGCTAATAAGGAAAATCTACGCAACGCTGACCTAAGCGATGTCGATTTAAGCAATACTGATCTAAGTGATGCTGAGCTAGCCGAATCAGATCTACGCAACGCTGACTTAAGCAGTGCTGACCTAAGCCATGCTAATTTGTTTGGTGCTGATTTAAGCCATGCTAACTTAAGCAACGCTAATCTGTTCCATGCCCAATTGTTCGGTGCTGATTTAAGCCATGCTAACCTGAATGACGCATACCTACGTATAGTATGTTTTAGAAACGCTAATCTGAGCAATGCAATTTTAGTCGATGCCGATTTAACTAATGCAGATTTAGATAATGCGAACTTAACTAATGCGAACTTAACTGATGCGGATTTAACTAATGCGGGTTTAGATAATGCGAACTTAACTAATGCGAACCTCAATGGGGTTATAAGGTCACACAGATAGGTCTTGAATTCCGTTGTTATGGGGAGTGCTATGTGATGGTCAGATTAACCTGTTCGATATCGCCGCACTGGATTCGCGCTTTGGCTCATCAGATGCCATGTGCGACCTGAACGGCGATGGACAAGTGAACCTGTTTGACTATGTTGTCATCGACAAAAACTTCGGGGCTGTCGGCAACTAGCTGGCCCCTCTGTGCGATTACTTATGGGCAGCCAATGTGCTGCCCTTTTTTATCTGTTTATCCGCGTTCATCTGCGTCCATTTGTGTGTATCTGCGTTAGGGGCCCTCGGAAAACCAAACCGCGGATGAACGCGAAGTGACGCGAATGGTCTGTATGGGTGGCACTGGCTAGTGCAATTCGGCCAGACGGAGCAGCACACATTGGCTACCGGGAGAAGGGCTGCCCCTTACATGTTCGTTCATCTGCGTCCATTTGTGTTGATCAGCATGAGTGTTCTGCGTAAGAGTAGACCGCAGATGAACGCGAATAGATGCGAATGGGTCACGTGGATGGTGGTATTTGGTTTATTGAACCCACTGGGTCTAGTGCCAACAGCACTCTCTAGAACGGCAATAAAATCCCTCATAATGAATAAGCTGCGAGCTATTTAATCGTCCCCAAATCCCCCAACTGCGCTTAATCATCTCGTAAACAAGATACCAAGTAAACGCTTGCGGTGAATGCTGCGTTTCCGGTATACTCAATCAAACTGCAAACGAAGCGGAACGCATATGCAGCAGAATACGGCTAACGGCACAATTGTGTGCTGAGATGCCGTTAACAGCATGGTGGAATGACAGACATATAGTCGTAAACTGCGAAGATGCAGTATTAAGAGGTGGATAGGATATGGATAATCGCGCTGCTCGCAAGCTGCCGGTAATCATGTATCACACTTACCGAGTGGTCTGGATGTGCTTGTGCATATTGGTGCTGATCGCTGGGTTCATTAACCCTCATGATACTGGGATCGACTATCTCTTTCAGTTGGCGATTCTAGTCGTCATTCCGATGGCTGTTATTGAACTGTCATGGTTTAGTCTGCCCAAAAGAACGATCTGCTACCTCACAATGATGCATGGGGTTCTGTTATTTTCACTAGCAGCGGTTGTACTGATCTACAATGGATGCCTGTTGGGTGTAAAGCTGAATTCGTTGTCTGTGGTCGCCATCTTCCCCGCGATACCCATCATGCTGGAAAGTCTGGTCGCGATGA
Source organism: uncultured bacterium (assembly GCA_964519405.1). GTDB lineage: Bacteria > Armatimonadota > HRBIN16 > HRBIN16 > HRBIN16. The sequence continues at coordinate 2,509 of CAZFLA010000141.1, read as the reverse complement.
TGTATATGCACAAACACAAACAAGCTGCGCTTTAGGTCGTCTGCCTGTTTGGTACTGAGCGCCTCAGATAATTGGGCTAAGCACTAAATATGCTCACATTCTGGTAACCATAGGAGGTGACCAAGATGATTGCGAAACAAACATGGGTCAGCGGAGCGGTTATACCGTTCGTCAGCTACCAATTGGCGATGTATCTACTGTATTCAGCCCCATCCGCTGTGATAACACCAGACATGAAGCACCAGATGACACTCTTTGCTGGCATAAGCATTGTCATTCTAGCGATGGTAACAACAGCCGTCGGTTTGGCTTTACATAAAGACCAGCAAGTGAAATCCCTCGTCAGTCTGTGTATCGCTCTGGTGATATATCTGGCAACGCATCCGGACTTTCAGCTATTTCCCGTGATGCCATACGCAGCTGTATTTGTGGGCGCCTACATCATCCCCTCACTGATTTGCCGGAGTGTTCGACAGTCTACAGCGACAGCAGGAAAGTATGTCATGGCTCTGGCTGGGCTGGTGTGTGTTTTGTATGCAGCCATTGCGCAGGATGCGTATAGCATGATGGATCTGTCGTTCTGCATCGTATGGATATGCATTGTTGGTGCGGATGATTTCCTGCAAAGAAGAAGAGGTGCGATATGCGACAGAATATGAAGCGGCTTGTTAGCAGTTTAGTGGTTGCTGGGATCTGCACATATGCATCGGTGCGGCTGAGCCTATTCCTGATTTCGTTCTCCAGCGGCGAGGTTGTAGATTTAGGCGATCACTTTCTGTGTCTTGCGATGTGTGTTCCATGCAGTGTGTTCGTGGTCAACGATATCTGTCAGCGGATCAAACTGGGGGCACTCATCGACAATGCGGTGGTGGGATATAGTCTAGCTGTCTTCTTCTGGTCAGCAGCGCTTGTGCTGTGGCTGCGGTTCACGGGCTCAATGTATGGTATTGGGACGCTGCGATCTGACGTGATCTATGGCGTGCTGGTTGGCGTTCCCGGAATCGTGATGACTGTATGGCAGACATATCTATTCCAACGAAAAAGCGAGTGCTTCAATTGACTAGATGTAAAACTTACCATCCATGTGATATGTATGACGCATCTAGCAACTGGCCCAACATACCGGTTGGATTGGGATAACGATCGTAGGGGCCGCCCCCCGTGGCTGCCCCTTACACATGCATATATACGCGTCCGTCAGCGTGAATGTTCTGCGTAAAAGCAAACCGCGGATAAACGCTAAGTGACGCGAATGGGTGAAGGCTGCCATAAACTGAATTTGGCTAAACACTGGTGATTTGATGAACGGTATTAAGGATCATTAACCTACATTATCGAGGTGATATGTATGACGCATTCAGTAGTTGTCCCCAAAATACGGTCTGTAGGTCTCTCTAGAGTGATGCATGTGATGCTGCTAACCGTAGTTATCCTTAGCAGTTTCGTGAACACTGCAACCGGGAAGGTAGATCCTCCTGGTACTGCTGCGGTGATCGATGATGCCGATGTTGTTGCTGTCATTAAAGTGCACTGGGTGCTGCCTGTCGTAAGAGATGATATCTATCATGCTAGTTTCATAACGGCTAGTGTGTTAGAGACATTCAAAGGACACATAGATACGGCGGGTATTACCATCAAAACAATATCGGGTTATGAAGACAGCGACCGGTGGTGTTATTGGCCTGTGCATACCTACTTAGCTTGCTTGTCGAAAAAGGACGGTATATACCGAGCTGTGTTATGGGGATATGGGATATTTCATATAGATGAATACGGGAAAGTGCGCTTCTGGGCCTCTCCTAAAATTGAGCGGCCCGATTTTAATCGGCAAATAATCGACTACCAACTGGTGAAGAAACAAGTCATTGCATACTTAACAAAACACCATAAATATCAACGCGATACGCTTAGGGCGGCTTTTACCTGCCCTCCGGTACCATCACCGCAAGTAGGGCCGACTATCAAGAGTATGGTGAATGAATCCACGCTCGTGGCACTCATAACGCCGCAGTGGATAAGGCCAGCAAATCGACCTGCAGATAAGAAAGCGAAGATATATAGCCGCGTTGATGCGCAGGTAGTTGAGGTTCTCAAAGGGGATAAAAGCATCAAGAATGTGGTCATTAGCACGTCTCTTGATGCCAAAACCGGTGATGCAGCATCTTACGACCCTCCTTACATATTTTTAGTCTTCCTTAGGCAAGAAGGCGACATATACCGCGCTGTTCAAGGCCGATTTGGTGTTTTCGATATGTGGGGGCGGTATGTGGTGCTTGGCTGGCCACGGGACGGGAAGGCCAGCTTCCCAAGGAGTCAGAGAATTCTGGGAACAAAAACCGTAGCCAAAGCGATCAACGCAATATCATCAGCTAAGTAATATGGATATACACGGGGTGACTGTTAATGTATAGAGCCAATTGCAAAATGGAGTTCACATGGTGAAGCTACATCGACGCGCCGGCCGGAGTGAAGCGACGCCGGCAGCTATGATAAGCCGTGCGGTGCAGGA
>CAZFLA010000140.1:0-9394 GCA_964519405.1 uncultured bacterium | reverse complement strand
GCTGCGGGGAGCATACTACTATCACTACTATGAGCAGTTCTATACATTAGCTTATATAGATAAAATGTGGAATGTGATGGCAAAGGAGCCCTTCCCGTCCGAAATTGTCATTGGATGATCCGGCGGGGGGCTCCACGGTAATTATTTATTGACGGGTATCCCGCATCATCAACTGCATACTGCCTACAGGACGTCCGACCATTTGACTGACCACCGGACATTTCACCATGAACAGAAACGCGATGTGCCCAGGCGCGTCGTAGAGCGTTTCGAGGTTGCCTTGCCCCTTGCTAACTACTAAGTCGGCGTTAGCAAAGGCTTGCTGAAACTCATCGCTGCATAGCTCCAAATCGCATCCGGGACCATAATAGCCGTTATCGATGACCTCAACGAGCTGCGTGATGCCTGCTAATTCGGCATCTTCGCGAGTGACATCGTTGATGATTGGCCCGCCGCGCACAGCAAAAGTCACCTTGTTTGTGGGCATCAACGCAATCAGCTCGCGATCAAAGAAGATTTCACCAGCGTTATCGCCAAGGTAAAGTATGGACTTCGCTTCCAGCACCGCTTTTTCAAACCCCTCAACGGCTCCTTGCGGCAGCTCTGCTTCAGCCACAGTGCGCAGAGTATGAAGCACCTTCTCGTCATTTGGTCCCGTGGTGGCGCCATAGTCGATGATGTTGCCGCCGATGGCTAGCCGAACAGCCGCCTCGAAGGGCGAGTTGCTTTCGCTGATGAGCTTATGCGCAGCAGGGATAACCGACTGTGCGAGCTGGTTGCTTTTGGCTTTGATCTGCAAATACGGGTCGGCACAATTTAGGCGTTCGCGAACCATTTTGTGCAGATGGGCGGCGTAGGTCGGCGGACAAGTTGCTGGGTCCATACCAGCCATTTCAGCAAGCACATCAGCGGCGAATTTCTGCAGCTGTGCCTCTGGACGGCCGGTGAGTCGTGCGGCGTCGATGGCTTGCCTGAGCATGCAGGGCAAGCAGTCAACAGTGGTGATCATAGTGAAGCGAGTTCCTTTACAGTATTTATACCAGTTTTATTGTACAGCGCGGCGGTAAAACTAAACTACCGCATTTTGTCACCGCAGAGGTGGTAAGATGGAGTAAACGAACCGCAAAACGATGGCCGGAGGCTTTGGATGGAGCAATATCTTGCGCATTCCGCAAACCCAAACGGAGCGACGCAGCTGTTAAGGGATCATCTGGTAAATGTCGCTCATATGTGTGAACAATATGGATCGCAGCTTGCTATGCAGGAATCGGCGTATGTGGCTGGTTTATTCCATGACGCAGGTAAATACAGCGAACTGTTTCAACAGGTATTAGCGGGAAAAGCCTCAAAGGTTGATCACTCCACGCCTGGAGCATGGATTGCACTCGCTGAATACCAGGATATTGCAGCTGGCCTTGCCATACAGGGACATCATATTGGCCTACAAAAAGCAGATAAACAAAGCTTGTTGGCGATATGTCCTGCTACACACAAGGACGGTAGGTCCACATTGTCGGTAACGGACACGTCATTGGTTCATCAACGTATGGAAGCGGACGGGCTTAGCTGCAAAAAACACGCACATATGGCAGTAAACCACAACCGTAGATTAAGCAATGTAGATACCATGCTTGATGTTCGGATGCTGCTTTCTTGCCTGGTTGATGCCGATTACCGCGACACCAATAGGCACTTTAGCGGTACTGATCAAGATCCTGCTCCACGGCTAAACGCGCAACTAATGTTAGACACGCTAGAAAGTCACTTGGCAAACCTTAACCAATGCAACAAGAGCTCAGACGATATAAAGAACGTAAGGACGCTGCTATCAGATGAATGCTCGGTAGCTGCAGACCAGAGCACCGGATGTTTTACACTTACTGCACCAACAGGTACCGGAAAAACACTAGCGATGCTTCGGTTTGCTCTAAAGCATGCCATTTATAATCAGCTATCACGCATAATCGTGGTCATACCATACCTTAGCATTATCGATCAAACTGCAAAAATCTATAAGGAGCTATTTCGCGGTGTATGTGGTGACCGGTTCCTCATAGAAGATCATAGTCTAGCCAAAGGCGGAAACCATGAAACTAAAACCGACGCCGTCCTGGCGGAAGCTTGGGATGCGCCTGTGATCATCACAACTTCCGTACAAATGCTGGAATCATTGTTTTCAAATCGCCCTTCGCAATGTAGGAAGCTGCATAACATTGCTCATTCAGTAATCATGTTTGACGAGGTCCAAACCTTGCCGACTTCTTTAGCTACTGTGACGACCTCGGCGTTAGCTTACCTGTCGCAGCGATATCATTCATCGGTAGTTTACAGCACCGCAACACAACCGGCATTTAACCACCTGTCGCAGCGCAGGGATACCAGTGTTTTTCCAACGGAATGGGCTCCTAAGGAGATCGTAAAATCACGTGATGAGTTGTTCCAAAATACCAGGCGGGTCACTGTCAACTGGCCAAAGGAACGCAAACATATGAGTTGGAGTGAGCTCGCCCAAGAAGTTTCGCAGCATGAGCAGAGTTTAACAATAGTTAACTTAAAGGAACATGCACAACACCTGGTGTCAGAATTACGATCATTAGTGGTCAACGCCCTTCATTTATCTACCTCAATGTGTATGGCGCATCGGATATCGGTGCTAAAGCAGGTCTCAACAGCTCTTGGTAATAATGAACCCGTTACTTTGGTTTCAACTCAATGTATCGAGGCGGGTGTTGATGTGGATTTCCCGCATGTATTCCGTGCCATGGCTGACTTGTCCTCAATTGCCCAAGCAGCAGGAAGATGCAACCGTAACGGTAAATTGTCAAATGGCGTTGTTGATGTTTTCATCCCTGATGATGAGGCTTACCCTCCATCTGGTGGTTACCGTCAAGCTGCTGAAGTATGCAAGTCTATGCTGCAGGAGCATGGCATGGGCTCGCTGGATATTAACAATCCAAACATCTATCGCGAGTATTACCACCTCTTATATGAGGTTCAGTCAACTGACAATATGGATTTACACAACGCCATTACACGCATTGACTTTAAGGATGTGGCCAACGAATATAAGCTTATAGATCAAGATACCATATCCGTATTAGTGCCGTATAAGGCTGACGCCGACGATGATACATTCGAGAGGCTAGCAGGAGAAGCAAGATCAACAGGGATCAGTTCACGATGGGTTCGTGAAGCACGTGAACGATCCGTTCAACTATATCGCAACGCGGCCGGGGCATGTTATCTCGAGCCGCTATATGTAGCGCATTCGCACGATGCATGCGAATGGTATATCTACACTGAGAATTCACATTATGATTTAGTTTTAGGGTTAGTAACACCTTCGGAACAGTTGTTTATAGCATAAGGAGAAAGAGCCATGAACGATGTTTGTCTTGAAGTATGGGGCGATTTCGCTTGCTTCACTCGGCCAGAAATGAAAGTCGAGCGTTTTAGCTATCCGGTTATCACCCCGTCGGCAGCAAGAGGCATATTTGATGCAATCTACTGGAAGCGCACTCAATCATTTCGTTGGGAAATCAGCCGCATTGATGTATTGAGCGCACCTAGCTATATAGCCTTACGCAGGAATGAAGTAAAAGATAAAATCCCAGCAGGCAAAATCACTGGTTGGATGGATGGCAGTGATGACATAGAGCCTATTTACGCTGACGCCACAAAGGACATGATCGGCAGCGATCAAAAAGGACGAACCCAGCGACAGACAATGGCACTTAAGAACGTTCGATACCGTTTATATGCTCATCCTGCAGCATACGATCACTCATGCTCACCTGAGATCATACCTCAGTTTAAACGCAGAGCAATGAAAGGTCAGTGTTTCAACCAGCCATATTTTGGTTGCCGTGAATTCCCAGCTTATTTTAAGTACGTCGATGACCCCAACGATCAGGTGGTGCTGCCTATAAATATCGATATAGGATGGATGCTATATGATGTTTTCGATCTGTCACGGCCTCAAACATCAACATCACCGGCATCTATTAGTATCTTTCAAGCATGTGTTAAGGATGGCGTCATGATGGTTCCTGAATACTCGTCACCTCAGGTGCGTAAACCAGAGGTTTTATCATGTTAAAGCAGATACTTCAATATGCGCAAATGAATGGGATAACATCCGAACCTGGATTTACTAAGAAGAAGATACGATATGCCATTCATTTTAACAGCGAGGGGAACTATCTAGGAGTGATGCCCATTGGCGATGAAAAAGACGGCAAAGAGTTTCATCATGTTCCACTACTAAATCAGGGCCAGTTAATTGGAGATGGCGGGCGCTGCCAATTCCTTCATGAGACTGCAGGGAACATCTGTCTATTGGCAGTTACAGACAGCGATGATAAATGTCACAAGAAGCACCAATACTTCATACGGTTGTTGAAAGAGGCTGCCAGTAAAATTCCGGTATTAGGTCATATCGCACAAACACTGTCAGATGAACAAACACTTCTGCGAATACAAGAGGATTGCCAGAACTCAAAAATAAAAAATACGAACACCATCACGTTAATGGTTGCTGACAAGTATCCACTTGATGACGATGAGTGCATCATGTGGTGGCGAGATCACTACACGCAATTGAACAAACCGCAACAAAAGACAACCAACAAAAAACGCAAAGGCGACGCCATATGCTTTATAAGCGGTGAACCGACAACACCATGTAAACATCCTGTCATTACAGGGCTAAGTGATGTAGATGGTGCTCCGTATGGCAGCAAGCTCATCAGTTTCGACAAAGACGCATTTCAATCATATGGTTTAGGCGAAGAAGGTAACTGCGTCATATCGGAGTCCCATGCAGCGGCCTACACATCAACAATTGTCGACTTAATTCAAAAACAATCAAAACAACTAGGAAAATCCAAAACTAAGATAGTTTACTGGTTCAAAGAGCAGATACCAGAAATATACGACATGCTGCAATTTGTCGCCAGTGATGACAGAGCAGATATGGAAGCAGCACATCAACGCATGCGGGATCTGTTAGGTGCCATTTACACCGGGAAACGCGTTGACTTGCTTAACAACCGGTATTATGTGCTTACGTTAAGCGGAAGTAGTTCGAGGGTGATGGTCAGGGACTGGATAGAAGGAGAGATACCCGCCTTAGTAAACGCCATCAACAGATGGTTTGATGATTTTTCCCTACTCGACGGCTATGGCTTGCCGGTTCGTTGTCCATCTGTGCCACTTGCACTAAAAACAACAGTTAGAGATCCTGCCGATGTTCCCGCACCATGGGCGAGATTGTTATGGCGAGCAGCCGTGACGGGTGGGCAAATCCCACGAAATATGCTGCCAATGGCACTCAAGCGTTTCACGATGCAAATTGTGGCACCCTCTGAAACCGATAAAAGTGAATTCAACCTAGACCGCACCGCATTCATAAAAGCAATACTAGTTCGGAATTATGAAGGAGGAAAACACATTATGCAAGATATCAACATGCAGCACCCAGATCCTGCATATCATGCTGGGCGTATAATGGCCCTTTACGCACGACTACAAAGAGCGGCTCTTGGCGATGTGAACGCTGGAGTAGTGCAGCGATATTATGCATCGGCTAGTTCCACCCCTGCTTTAGTGCTTGGCCGATTGGCAAGGCTCAGTCAGTTTCACCTCGGCAAACTAGACGGAGGATTAGCCTATTGGTTCGAGTCAGAAATTGCGAAAGCATGGGAGGCAATGGGAACCAAACTACCTGTAAGCCTCAGTTTGGAGCAACAAGGATTGTTTGCGATGGGCTATTACCAACAAATAGCTAGTATGATCAAATCAAAGAATAACACCACAGAGGAGCACAGTAATGAGTAAGAGCATTAGTAACCGGTACGATTTTTTGTACATGTTCGACTGCGTAGACGGCAACCCTAATGGTGATCCTGATGCCGGTAATTCTCCGCGGATCGATCCTGAAGACATGCACGGTTTAGTATCTGACGTAGCGATAAAACGACGCGTTAGAAACTATGTTCAGATGGCAAAAGGCAACATCATGCCTAATGCAATATTCATTGAACAAGCTAGCAACCTCAATAAGTTCATCGCTCAAGCACAGGAACAGAGCGGTGTCCAAGAAAAAAACAAACAAAGCAAATCGGCAGTTGATGCTAAGCGGGCGTGGATGTGCAAGAGCTTCTACGATATTCGGTGCTTCGGCGCGGTTTTGTCTACAGGTGCAAATGCTGGTCAAGTAAGAGGACCTGTTCAATTCTCGTTCGCACGTTCGGTGGATCCTATTCTGCCGATGGATATTAGTATCACCCGTATGGCGACTACCGATAAGCTAAAGGACAACTCCACTGCGGATGAATACGAACAATGGGAAAATGAACAATCAGTAGACACCCTGCGGGGTATGGGCAGAAAGAACATCATACCTTACGGTTTATTTGTGATGAAGGGGTTTATCAGTGCTCATTTGGCTCAAAATGATGCCTACCTTCCTGGCACAGGCTTTTCTGAAGACGACCTGAGTTTGCTTTGGGAAGCTTTGCTGAACATGTACGACCATGATCGCTCTGCAAGTAAAGGAGTCATGTCTGCTCGTAAGCTGCTCATCTTCAAGCATGTCGGGACCGACAGCGTACCGGAACAACGAACTCGCCAAGCCATGTTAGGCTGTGCACCCGCCCAAACGCTGTTAGACGAAGGCAGTATCGTCACAGTGAAGCGACTAACAGAAACAGCACCACGCCGATTTACTGATTACCAGATTGATATCAATAAGGATTTGATACCAGCTGGTGTAGAGTTAATTGAAATGCTATAAACAGACGAAATAGTTGGAGCGAGTAACCCTCGCTCCAATGAGGATGATGTCATGGATGATGGGTATATCATGGTTTCTGCAGTCAGTCACTGGGCCTACTGTCCTAGAAGATGCGGTTTAATCCACCTTGAACACTGTTTTGAAGAGAACGAATATACGGTGCAGGGGAGTGCTCAGCATGAGCGTACTGATTTACCAATTACACGCAGTGAAAATAATATCTCTGTTGAGCGTGCTCTGCCAATATGGAGTGACAAGAAGGAGCTAACGGGCAAAGCTGATGTCGTTGAGTTCCATCCAGATGGTCGCATAATCCCTGTGGAATACAAGAATGGACCATGCTCCCACAACTACCCAGCAGAACTGCAGTTGTGCGCTCAAGCTGTGTGCCTTGAAGAAATGTTTGGTTGCAGCATATCTCAAGCCGCAGTATACAGCAGCTCACAGCATCAGCGAGCAGACGTCGATATTTCACAGAACCTGCGTGATGACCTAGATAGGGCTATTGATAGCATAAAGCAGATGATAGACAGTCAGAATCTTCCAGATGCTTATAACGACGCGCGCTGCGAAAGATGCTCTTTGCTGCATGTTTGCCTTCCCCAAACAGCAGCTAACAGGTCATGGACACTCTTCGCACAGCATTTATATGATCCATCTGAGTATGAGGTATACGATGAGCCATGAACTTCTGAACACCCTGTTCATCATGAGCCAAGGCGCATATGCACATTTGGACTATGAAACGGCACGGATTGAGCTCAACCAGCAGACCATAATGCGGGTACCCTTGCACCATTTAGGCGGTATAGTGGCTTTTGGAAATGTCATGATCAGTCCTCAATTGATGAATAAATGCGCAAGTGAAGGCCGTACCATATCATTTCTTGACATGAATGGTCGGTTTCGAGCAAGGGTGGTCGGCGCTACAACAGGCAGCGTGTTGCTTAGGCGTGACCAATTCACCGCGCTAATTGATGACCAACAATCTCTGCATATTGTGAAATCAATCATCGCAGGAAAACTTCATAACCAACGTGCTGTTGTGCTGCGAGCAGCAAGAGAGAGCCAAGACGAGGCGAAAGAAACACGGTTGCGCCTTTGTGCCGATCATCTTGCGGAGTATCTCTCTAGACTGAAGTTATCGAGCAACACTGATGAGGCTAGAGGTTATGAAGGGCAAGCCGGTGCAGACTATTTCAGTGTGCTTGATGATATGGTGTTAAAACAGAAAACCGACTTCAAGTTCATTTCTCGTAATCGGCGTCCGCCGCGTGACAGGATTAATGCCTTATTATCCTTCACATATGCCTTAGTTCAGGCTGACTGTCTTTCTGCGCTTGAAGGTGTTGGGTTAGACCCTCAAGTGGGTTACCTTCACACACTTAGGAGCGGTCGGCCGGCTTTAGTGCTGGACTTAATGGAGGAATTTCGCCCCTCATTAGGCGACCGAATGGTACTAAACATGATAAACCGACAGGTCATAAAACCTAACCACTTCGATGTAAGAGTTGGCGGATCGGTATACTTGAATGACGACGGCCGGAAGCTGGTTGTTGGGTATTATCAAAAACGTAAACAGGCTTCTGTGACGCATCAAGCATTTAAACTTAAAGTGCCTGTAGGATTAGTTCCTCATATTCAAGCACGGATACTAGCTAGGCACCTGCGTGGAGATATTCCATCGTACATCCCATATCAGCCGAGGTAAACTATGCGAGTGTCGTTATTGATCACATATGATGTCAATACTACTACAAAAGCAGGTGTAAAGCGGTTGAGCAAAATCGCCAAAACCTGTGAGGCATACGGGCAACGTGTGCAGCTATCTGTATTTGAGTGCAGCTTGAATGCTGTTGATGTCATCAAGTTTCGTGGAAAACTGGTCGGCATCATGGATCATACTCAAGATAGTTTGCGAATATACCACCTGTCAAGCATTCGCGGTGATTCTGTAGAAGCATATGGCATTGACCGGTGGCGCGATCTTGAGTCGGAAGTGCTGATGGCCTAATGCGCGGATGTTAGGATATGAATAACTAAGCAGAGATCCGCGCATGTTTTAAGTATAGGTTAAGCACGCACATTGAAAATCGGTGATAAACCAACTAAACTGATGATATGTCATAAATGCCCGGTATTAAGCATGAATATGCCATGAATTGGGTAGAATTTGACAGTTGCACCGGGGGGCTCCCCCCGGTGAGGATTGAAACACCAGCAGAGTTGAGGGCACTGGCTGATAGCCTGTTGCACCGGGGGGCTCCCCCCGGTGAGGATTGAAACTGTTATTTTCCGCATTTTAACCCCTCGGTGATATGTTGCACCGGGGGGCTCCCCCCGGTGAGGATTGAAACCATACGGGCATTAGTATTTCCCAACAGGATGTATTGTTGCACCGGGGGGCTCCCCCCGGTGAGGATTGAAACTTGATTGCTGTGCCGAGCTGAACAGCGGTCATAGCGTTGCACCGGGGGGCTCCCCCCGGTGAGGATTGAAACACAACCGATATCGCGCAGATAACCCCAGTATGTTGTTGCACCGGGGGGCTCCCCCCGGTGAGGATTGAAACTATTTTGAGTAATGAGGCTGCGGCTC
>CAZFLA010000139.1:0-9531 GCA_964519405.1 uncultured bacterium | reverse complement strand
CGATATGGGGGCTATATTCCTATGCTTATGGCTTCCAACCCGAAGCCGGACGGTTGGTGATTGCGCCGTTTATCAGTGACCAAATGGTCGGTTCAACGGTGTATTACCGGTGGGCGAAGCAAGATCTCACGGTGCAGTATCATGGACTATACGACTATTCCGTAAGCACAGGCGGATTGGCGCCGGTGGTGGTTCGGTTCATCAACCAAGCGAGCGGAGGTAAATACCGCATTCAATTCGATGACAGGGTATTGGCGGTAACAGCCGATGCCGAAGGCAATGTAGATTACACTGCGGCGTCTGGGACGCACCGATATAAGTTATTGAATCCAGATACTATTCAGCGTCGCAATGACGGCAACATTGCCCTGCACAAGCCGGTGACTGCCTCTTCCACGCTGGCTTCTGAGATTCAGACGACGCACTGGTCGGAGCAAATAACAGACGGCAATATCGAAAGCGGAGCGTGGTTTGCTGCTGACGAGAAGTATCCTGCGTGGGTCATGCTGGATCTGGGATACTCAGCAAATCCCAAAACCGCAAGGCTATATTTCGGCCGTCAAGATGTATACACACTGCGGATAGAGGCAGCGAACCAGCATGATGCTAGCAAGTGGGTTGTGCTGGCCAAAGCAGATAAGCTGCAGGCTGGCCCTAACATACCACTCACACTTTCGCTGGGCAAAGGCTGTTTCAAGTATTGGCGGGTTGTATTCGAGCAGGCTGGCAGCGGAAAGAAGGCGAACCTTCGTGAGTGGGAGCTGGGTGGAGTATCTACTCGTCTTCTGCGTAACTGTGCAGAAGAGCCGGAATATCAACACGTTGCGGAGGTGAACTACGCGCGTGGAGCGAGTGTCACCGTCTCATCGGAGGTGGACTCCAGTCCGTCGGCGAGTTGGAACTCAAACAAGATTAATGATGGCATCCGTGGGGCAGAGGGGAGCTCATCAGGATGGTCCAGTGCGGGCGGAAGCCAAGCAGAGCGTCAAGAGTGGGTTGTGCTAGACCTTGGTAAGGTGGAATCAATAGCACGCATCCGATTATATCCTCGCAACGATGCGTATGACGGCGGGAATCACTTTCCGATCGATTACCAGCTCATGGTGTCTGCCGATGGCTCCCAATGGCAGCAGGTTGCCGATGTTCACAACCAGCCGATGATTGTGGCCAACCCCGCCGTGTTTGAGTTTGCCGCAGTTCAATCCCGGTATGTGAAGATGCTGGCGACTAAACTTCGCGACAAAGCATCGAAGGACTACTACTGCCAGATATCTGAGTTTGAGGTGCTGCCGCCGTTAAGTCCTGCGGAGATCCGCAACGCGGCGCTCAACGGAGTAGTTACCGCAAGTTCCGGCAGCGCAGGGGCGGTATCCGCTGTGGACGGCAACCTAGCGAGCATCGCTGGCTCCGAAGGGTGGGTCTGCCGCAGCGAAGACGCATCCCAGCAGAGTTGGCTCCAAGTAGATATGAAGAGCGTCTACCAGCTGCGTGAGTTCAGGTTGTATCCCTACGATAATGGCGATGATAATCTGTATGCCAGCGGGTTTCCAGTGGACTACAGCATCCAAGTATCAACCAATGGGGTTCAATGGACGAGTGCGGTAGACGTCAAAAACGCCGATCGCCCAAGCAAGGCTGTGATCTTTCGGCTGAAAGACGCTGTGTCTGCTCGGTATGTGCGGCTGATGGTCACCCGCTTCCGAGCCGATGACACGGGATATCACCTGCGGATTGCGGAGTTCGAAGCATATGGTCGAGCCCCACTGTAGGGACATGGCGTGCCGTGTCCTGTGCCTCGCCCTGTTGATGAACGCGGGTAAACGCAGATGAACGCGTATGAACTGCAGAATCAAAATGGCCGCATCAACGCTTTTGCATTGATGCGGCCATGTGGAAATGAGGCTACTTGGCGACTTTCAGCCAGCGCTCGTAAGCGGCATCCCACTTCTCTTTGGATTGCGGTGTGAACTCGTGAACCTCAAAGGAGCGGCGGATCAGCTCGCGGGCTTCGGCTAGGTTCTTCACGTCACCCATCGCAATCATCTGAAGCAGCACATTGCCTGCAGCGGTGGCTTCGATAGGTCCGGCGAGAACGCGGCAGCCAGTGGCATTCGCGGTGAACTGGCAGAGCAGTTTGTTCTGAGTTCCGCCGCCAACGATGTGCAGAGTATCCAGCTTCTTGCCGGTTAGCTCACGCAGTCTTTCGACAACCCATCTGTAGCGCATTGCCAGGCTCTCCAAGCAAGCTCGGTTGAACTGACCAGGAGTTTCGGGCACAGGCTGATTGGAGTTCTTGCAGAAATCGGCGACTGCGGCTCGCATATCGGCAGGAGCCATGAAGCTCATGTCATCGGGATCTACAAGGCTGCGGAACTCTTGGGCTTCGGCAGCCATCTGGGTGAGTTCGGTGTAGTTGTAGACAGCACCATCACGCTCGTAGGCACGACGCAGCTCTTGAACCAGCCACAATCCAGCGATGTTGCGCAGGAATCGGATGGTGTTTTCCACGCCGCCTTCATTAGTGAAGTTCAACCGGCGGCTGTCCTCGTTGATGATAGGGCTCTTCAGCTCCATGCCCATGAGGGACCATGTGCCGGAGCTCATGTAAACATAGTCGCCGTCTTCGCGGGAGACAGGCACAGCGGCTACTGCGCTGGCGGTGTCGTGCGAACCGGGCACAACCACCTTAACGCCCTTGGCTTTAGTGTCGAACACGACGTCGTCGCGCACTTCACCAAGAATGGTGCCTGGCTGAACGATCTCTGGAAGGAAGTGAGATGGAATACCCGCTTTGTCGAGCAGATCAACAGCCCACTTACCGGTGCGAGGGTCAACCAAACTTGAAGTGCTAGCGATGGTGCTTTCCACAACACCCACACCGCTTAACCAATAATGGAAGATATCCGGCATGAACAGAAGCTTTTTCGCATTGTTCAACACTTCACGCTGAGTCTTCGACATAGCGTATAGCTGGTAGAGTGAGTTGAACGGCATGAACTGTAAACCGGTGGCGTTGTAGATCTCTGGATCGCCCAGTTTACTTCGCAGCTCATCAAATGCTGGAACGTTTCGTTTGTCACGGTAGTGAACGGGCAGAGCCGTGAGCGCGCCTGTTTCATCGAGCAGGCCAAAGTCAACACCCCAGGTGTCAACACTCACAGACTTAACGTCTTCACCATAAGTGGCATAGATGGCTTTAATACCATTAAGAATCTCGGCGTATTGGTGACCAATATTCCAGCAAAGCGCATGAGGCAGGCGCAGCGGGATGTTTAAAAACCGATGAGCAACCTCCAGGCTGAGCTTTTCTCCGTCAAATTTACCAGCGATGGCGCGTCCGCTCTCGGCACCTAAGTCCGCGGCGATATATACCTTTTCAGCCATGACGAGCTGATGTCCTCCTGTAAATAGCAGTGAAGCAGAGTACAACACGGTGTGTCTCTGCTGCATCTCTTCGAATACATCTTACCAATTTTTACAAAATAGGAGCACGGCGCCTCATGCTCTTGTTTGCCCTTGGCGCGATGCTCCTATATGACGCAGTCTGATGTTATTAGTATCTGCTTACTTTTTAGTTTTGGACCCTTTATCGTCGTCGACGACGATCTTTTTACTTGGTGCCCCAATGGTTGATATCCAAGGATCAATGGCTTTCAGCACAGCAACAACGCCGCTTCGCTCCATGTGAGGGGTTTTCGGCCCACCGCTTAGCACAGTTGCACCCATCGATACAAGTATTGAAGCCGCGGTTTCCCAGCTTTTCTCAATCTTGGTGCTGTCGGCTTTTACGCCTTGTGCGTTGACGATGATCTCTTGCTTATCTGTATCAATCACTAGCATGTCTACGGTGGCATACGCTTTGGTTTTTGGACCAAGTGCGACCCACTTCGTGGTGATATCCCACCGGACTTTGGCAGCCATCACATATTTGGACTTCAGCTGACGGCCTACCTTGACCATCTCAGCGGGAGTGGGTAGTGTATCATAAATCGCTTTGCCAGTGATTTCGGTGTATACAGCCTTGGCGTTAGCCGGCGGCATGGCTTCAATGCCCGCTTTCTCCAGATCAGCATTGATGGCGGTCATTACTTTTGCTTTAGCGGTGTCGTTGTCGCAGATGTCATTTTTCTCAATGAATATAACGGGCATGATGGCGCATTTCGGTAATTTCACTTCTTGCGACCATCCTGCGGCTGCGAGTGTGGTTAATACAGCGCTTACTGCTAGCACTTTATGCAGAATGTTCATATGTTGCTCCTGAGTTTGCTCGTGATCAAACTATACATATTATACGCTGTTGTTAACGTCGTTATATTAGCTGGTTATCCATGGTTAATGAACGTTATTTATGTCGATATGTGGTGTTTGGCAACATGTACATATAGGTGATAAAGTTGATGTGTTTGCTTACTCTTGGTCATCATTATGGAACACAGAACGCCTCGCATAGCGTCGGACGATATCCCGACAGTAACTGCTTGCTAACCCTGCGACGGGAGCATCGCACCACACTTGACGAAGGCGTTCAACGATGTTTTGATAGAGCTGGTAGGAGCAACTTCGCTTGATACCCAGTTGCTGACCGGCTTCGGTCACTGTTTTGTCTAAAAACAGCAGATGCAGAAACTTGATTTCTCGTTTGGAAAGCTTGGCCCGCTTGATGACCAGCATCAGTTCGCGATGGCGAAGGTAGTTCATGGCATCGAGCGTGGGGTCATTTTGACAGATGTATTTACGCATACTGTCGCGTTCTTGACGCTGTTTGCGTTGTATCTGCTGTTCGGTAAACGGGCGTTTCGGTTCGTTGCTTTGTGCATCACCCTGTTCATGTGCTTGTCGTAGTAAGTCGTCGGCGGCCTTCTCAAGCATGGCGCGTGAAGGTTTGTCGGGAGCGTTCATCGTCATATATATGCACCTCACTTAAGCAATATACACTATTATACACATATTTGTCTACATAAATAGGTGTGCCGCCAGTAAAACCACTAGTAAAAATGCTGGGTTTGCAATGAATTTCAATTAGGATAACGGCATCAATTGGCCGTACAACCGTTGCGTTTGCACATCAACAGTCTCTCAGTGTAATACTATGAAGGAGCATTTGCTCTCACAAACTAGATAAGGAACCCGTAATGAACAAAACATATATTCTGGCTGCGTGTATACTTGCCGCAGTACCTGCCGCTTTTTGTTCTGCTGATACCGCAACAGACCAAAAAATCGCTCAACTTGAGCAGCAGTTGAATGCCATTCAGAAGGAATTGGCGGAGCTGAAAACCGCGTCGAAATCCAATAACGCTGTGCAAGCGCCTGCTAAGGATAGCGTGAAAATCAGCGGTTACATTCAGAACTTCCTGACAATGGACAATCGCAGCGTTCGCGGAGATGGTGCGAAAGCTGACACCTTCAAAATCCGCCGCGCATACATCACTTTTGATGGCAGCCTTGGCAACTCCAAGTGGCGCATGCAAATAGACCCTGCTCGCGACCTTAAATACAATAGCAGCTCATCGTCTGTTGACCAGTCAAGCCGTATGCTCATGGAAGCATGGGTCTCTACCCCTCTGACCGACGGATGGAACCTGACAGTTGGACAGAACAAAATCCCATTTGGTCTGGAAGCTATGATGTCCTCCAGTAAAATGGAAACCGCAGAGCGCAGCATGATGACCACCAAAGGTGCTATCGACATGCAGTATGAACTGGGTGCTTCTGTAAACAAGACGGGCAAGGATGGCAGCATCGCATTAGCGTTGATTAATGGTTCTGCACAGAACACCGTTGATAACAATGATGCTAAAGACATTTCCGGGCGTTTTGTTTACACCCCCGGCAAAGCATGGTCAATTGGCGCCAGCGCCTACAAAGGCTGGAAAGATGCTGATAGGAAAGCTGATAACCGACTAGCCGGCGAACTGCAGTATAAAGATGCCGACTGGATTCTGCGCAGCGAAGTATACGAAGCTCGGTTTGGTGACGGCGCATCGAAGAGGGAGCCGGTGGGATACTACCTATTGGCTGGCCGCAAGCTGAACCCAACCTGGCAGGTCGTTACTCGCTGGGATCATTACGATCCAAACCGATGGGCCACAAAAGACACCACAAACGAGTGGACGGTTGGCCTCAACCACGATATGCCAAACAACATGCTGTGGCAGATGAACTTTGTTCACAGCAGTCCTGCCACTGGCATGAAGACGGATTCGCTGATCAACAACCTTCAGATCACCTTCTAGGCTGCTAGTCTAGCAAGGTATATAACAAACAAAAGGACGGGCCTCGGCCCGTCCTTTTGTTTAGGTATCATCTCAACCTGATGGCCGGAATGACGACAACGCACCGATTTGCCTGAGCTTCTTAATAGCACGCAGCTCCACTTGCCGCACTCTTTCACGAGTGACACCGAGTATCTGCCCAGTCTCTTCCAGGGTGTGTTGTTGGCCATCTTCTAAACCAAAGCGCAGCCGAATAACCTGTTGTTCGCGCCTAGCCAGCTTGGCCAGCATATTATTAATCTGATCTCTTTGTATCATGGTGTTGATGACTTCACTGGGTATAGTTACCGTATCATCTTCCATGAAATCGGCCAGGCTTGAGTTGTCTTTTTCGCCGACAGGGGTTTCCAAGGAAACGGGTTCCGAGCTGACGCGCATCACTTCATGCACTCGCTCTGGTGCCATTTCCAGTGCCCCGGCGACTTCCTCCGTTGTGGGGTCGCGGTTAAGATCCTGTCGCAGTTGGTTACTTGTTTTAACAACTTTTTGTATGATTTCAGCCACATATACAGGAATACGGATGGTGCGTCCCTGGTTGATAATTGCGCGGGCGATGGCTCGCCGAATCCACCAAGTGGCGTATGTGCTGAAACGGAACCCCCGTTTCCAGTCGAATTTCTCAACTGCACGGATAAGCCCAAGGTTACCTTCTTGAATAAGATCTGGCAGAGCGATACCGCGTGAAGCATATCGTCGCGCTATGGATACTACGAGCCGAAGGTTGCTTTCTATGAGTCTTGTTTTAGCTTCTTCATCTCCAGCCTCTACAAGCTTGGAGAGTTCCACTTCCTCATCGAAATTCAACAGTTTGCTGCGTCGAGCTTGATGCATCCACATGGAGAGTTCTTCGTCGCGACCAGGAGTCTCATGGACGATCTCTTCAATATCTGCGTCTGAAGTGCTCGCTAAACCCTCGAGGTCTATATCGTCATCACCTAGGCCAATAACATCAGCAACATCGTCATCATTGACAGCATTAGCATTAATAGGCTGGTTGTTTTCCGATTGATAGGTTTTGCTAGTAGATGGTTTATTGATTCGGGGATCACCGGCTGGCTGGGCCATTGCGTCTCCTCCTTATTTGCCATAAAGGCAGTTACGTAGAAGCACCATAAGCTGTGCCTCGCCCTTAATACATCGTGTGCACAATCAGAAGCGCAATAGTAGGCGCTTCATATGATTACGGCAGCGTAAGACAGATAATATCATCATAGCATGATACAACGCCTTTGTTAAGAGCAGTTGATAAGAGTTTCTGGAATTGCATTCTTAATGATAGTGGTATGGTTTGAAGGCAACGCAGATATGCTGGATGCAGCCGATGGAATGACATCGGCTGCACCGCAGACTACAGTGGAACTACAGATCGAATAACACTACGCGGCTATCATGTTTAGCCTCTTCGTTATCCATGGTTGCTATGGAGCGAACAGGACTAAGCGGCATATCTAAACTTGGCCACCGGTAACAACCATCGCCTATATAGCTCATTTCCATTGGATTGGCCAACTTGAGGGGGGGATTTACATTTTGTAGACCCAGCATCAATGGGCCATGCCATAAGGTACGGGTATTGGATGCATGCAGTGTATTACGAGGGGTCTCTAATCTTAGATAATTATCCCAGATTACTGTTGTTTCTAGGGTTTGTGCTGCAGGTATATTGATGGTTAGGAAACTGTCTTTAACTTCAGCAGGTTCCCAGCTCTCACCAGTCTTCACATTAGGCATCACAACCCAATATGGCAGGAAGACTTTTATTGTTTTATCGGTAAGTGTGGTATTAGCTGTGACTTGTATGTTGATGTTGCCGTCAATGGGATATCCGGTGATGATGCTTAGCTTGATATTCCCATCTGCAAAACTTACATCAGCCTGCAGATCGTTCAACATGGCCATCCATATGGAGTTATCGTCCTGGAACAACGTAAACTGCGCTGCTCTGCTCATACCTTCGCCGCCACGCATGGAACAGCACCAAAAGGCTTCATATATGCCTTCGGAGGGTGACAACACCTTGTTGTCGCCGCCGACGCAGGAATCACAGCCAAATCCGCCGTTGGGGCGTTGGTCGTATCCTAAGCCGCTGTAGTATATGCGATGGGCATCTGCGAGGTATTCCGGTTCTTTCGTGGCTTGCCATAACCATACGGCGAGGATATATGAGTCAACAACCGCGCAGGGTTCAGTCCAATGGGGTCGTCCAAACCAGTTGTAGTTTTCATAGTTATCGGTCACGCCGTAATCCATATACAGTTTATATATGCGTATCGCCTGAGCGAGATACTCTTCATTTTGGGTCAGTTCTGCCATGCGCATCACACCGCGTAATCCGCTGAGGGTGGCATGTGTTTGAGCCGAAATCGCCAGGAAGTCCACTTCAAGATAACGTGCGATCATGACATCAATGGCCGATTTCAGCTCAGGCCAGCGAAGGATGCCGTATGCCTGAGTGACACCATCTAGAGCGATGAAGGCGCATCCGATATCGGATGAGGTGATCCAACTGTCCTGCACCTGGTCAACAATCGTGCCCATGGCTTGACCGTCAAATTGACGCTGCTCCGGCTTGATGGGGTAGGTGGGGTATCCGCTGGAAGCAGGCATGAAAAGCCCCTTTACCATACCCTCAATCATCTCGCGCACCCACGCTTCTCCACGCCAGAGATATAGCTCGCAAAGTGCCCGCAGCATCCAGGAGTTGCCCGATAACTGCTGCTCATCGATGAGTGGTGCATCCATGACCTTGCCCATGTATCCCTTATCGTTGAAGTAGGATGGCAGGATCTTTAGGATATCTTCCAGGAATACCGGTGTTCTGCCGGTAGCTTGTGTTAGAAGAACCAGGCCCAATAGCGTACGGCCTTCCCAGTCACCGGGCCATTCACCACTGAGGCCTTCTGGGTCAACATGGAATACCTGCGGTGGCTGATACTCCTCGCGTTCTAGCCGATCGAAATTCATCAATGCACGCTGAAGGATGTCGCCTGAGACCTTAAGATGAGAAAACGAGACCGATTGCATGAGTGGTCACCTCTTGAGAAAATCTAGGTAGAAATAACAGGGTCACAGCGTGCGGTATATCAACCACACTGTCCCATTTATCCACGCTTTACCTACTTGCACTATTTTACCGGTTGTTCATAACTGATACCAGATACAGCAACGAATACTATTGAGCCAGTAGCAAAATAGCTATGATGCCGCGGGTTTAGTCACCCACACGACTACGTTCCGGGAGCTAGCGCTCCGGGAA
>CAZFLA010000138.1:0-9585 GCA_964519405.1 uncultured bacterium | reverse complement strand
AGCGATGGGTGACTGTGCCCGTCACGGACGGGCCACCGAACCCATCGCCTATTGCTGGTCATGACAACCGCAGGATACCGTCCATGATGCCGTGGGTCTGATCCCCTACACGACGTTGTAGTTCAGCCGGCGTCGCTTCACTCTAGCCGGCGCATGGATACCACTTCACCATCGGTTAGGAAGGTGCGCACGCATTGGTCAATGAATCTGTGTCTTGGGCTCACCAATGCTGCCATGTTCCTTGCGACCAGTATGTGAATGCGATATTACAATTGGCTCATAAATGATGATTGCTTCAAACGAAGATATCGCGAAGGTCGGCATCGCCAATCTGCATGTCAAGCACTTTGCGTTTGATTCTCGCCAGCGCGTTATCTACCGACTTGGGCTTACAGTTTAAGCTATCGGCGATTTCACGGTAAGACTTTCCGTAGCGATAGTGCTGCAGAACATTCCACTCGAAATGGCTGAGCATATTATCGAGGTCTCGCTTGAGGTTACGGGTGTCTTCAGAACGCAGGAGGCGGTTTTCGGGGTCGTTTTCGATGCTTGCAGGCAGCATGTCAGCAAGGCTCCAGTCGGAGTCCTCGTCAGATGAGGAAATTTCTAGTGATAGAGAGTGATTAAGCGGCATCTGCTTTTGGCGTGTGGCGGCTTTGATGGCCGTTATGATATGACGCTGGATACACACCTTTGCGAACGCCGGGAATGAGATAGGCCGGTCGACACTGTAGTCAATGATTGCCTGCCATAAGCCGATCATACCGACCTGAAGCAGATCATCGCGTTCAGCACCTAAAAGGAAGTAAGTTTTTACCTTGGTACGAACAAGGTTACGGTATTTGAACAACAAATACTCAGAGGCTGTTTCGTCCCCATATTGTGCGCAGACAATAATCTCGCGATCTGTCTGTCCATGAAATCGGCGAAAATCGCCTTGGCTCATTGCATCTTGATCCGCAGACACTGGCTTTCTCTCTTGTTCCTTGGATGGTTATATGTGGCAGCAGGTTGCTCTTAAACCCATGTTACCAGAGCTGTTTTAGTGATTCAAGACTATAATGAAGGAATTTTGAAAATATAAAAGAAATCGCCAGATACCGCTCTGAAATATTCAGAATGGTGTCTGGCGAATGCGGTATCTGATGCTATATGTGAAGAGTGTGTTCCAGCAGCCAGTAGATCAATGCTGAGAGTGAAGCGGCGGCTGGCAGGGTAAGGAACCATGCTACGATCATCTCGTAAGCTACGCCCCAACGCACTGCGCTGGCTCGTTTGCTGGCACCCACACCGAAAATACTTCCGGCGATGACATGGGTTGTGCTAACCGGCATACCCCGTAGGCTTGCGATGGTGATGACGGTAGCAGCTGCTGTCTCTGCAGCAAATCCGTGTACAGGCTCTAACCGAATGATCTTGTGTCCCATTGTCTTGATGATGCGCCAACCACCAGCCGATGTTCCCAACGCCATAGCCGTTGCGCAGGCAATCATAACCCAGAAGTAGGGGCCTTTATCAAGTTGGCTCGGTTCTGTGATACCACCTGCGACTAGCGCCAGCATGATGATGCCCATGCTCTTTTGTGCATCGTTCATTCCATGGCTGTATGCCATGAATGCTGCCGATATTCTTTGCAGATGGCGGAAGATATGCCCAACTTTTCCGGGATGAGCGTCACCGAATAGGCGGTAGATGATGTGCATGACCACCCATCCAATGAGGAAACCGCTCATTGGTGATAGGAAGAGAGGCAGAATTACCTTATGGACGACGCCTCCCCACTGCACCACGTCAACGCCTTTATGCACAATCGCTGCGCCGACAAGGCCGCCGATTAATGCATGGGAGCTGGAACTGGGTATACCGAACTTCCATGTGATCACATTCCAGACAATAGCTGCCATGATGGCTGCGAGAACTACAGTCTGCGGTGCACCTTCTGGGGCAACAAGCCCGTGTGAAATAGTTTTTGACACGCCGTGTGCAATCAGCGCACCTAGGAAGTTCAGGCTGGCGGCCATAATGATGGCCCCACGAGGGGTCATCACACGCGTGCTTACTACAGTTGCAATTGAGTTAGCGGTGTCATGAAATCCGTTGATATAGTCGAAGAGCAAGGCGAATATAATCGTGAGTATCACGACAGGAGGTATTTGCGCGAGATCAGGCATATTTGATCAGCACACTCTCTATCGAGTTCGCCACATCCTCACAAGCGTCAACTGCAACCTCAACGCGATCGTAAATTTCTTTCCATCGCATGACGAATAAAGGATCTGGATGCTCCACTTCGAAGTGAAGGTCAGAGAGTGCCTTTCGGTAGGCAAGGTCACCTTCGTTCTCTATGCGGTGAACCGCTACGATCATATCATGCATAGCCGCTCTGTGGCTGGCATCCTTAAGGTTCTCCACAGCCACTTTGGTGGCATCTGCGGCCCTGCAAAGAATGTCAACATGGCGAACTAAGTCCGCGCGAACCTCTTGAAGTCGGTAAAGGAGCAGGCGGCTAGCGGCAGATTCAATGTGATCCATCACATCGTCAAGCTGAGAGCTAAGCTTCTGCAGGTCTTCTTTATCAAGGGGTGTAACAAATGTGGCATCTGCTTTGTTGGCAAGCAGGTGAGTGACTTCGTCTGCGTTGTGCTCTAACGACACTATCTGTTTTTGATACATAGATGAATTTTGCATATCACCCAGCATCTGCCGAAATGCGTTAGCAGCTTCACAAGCCAGTTCGGCTTGGTTGATCAACATATCGTAAAAGACGCTATCCTTCTTATTGAATCGCAATCTATTAGCTCCTCTCGAATGGTGCCAAGCGTATCCGTTAAGGGCACGCCCCAATGCCCGATTCACGGGCCTATAACATTTTATCATCACCTAATGCGAAAATATCGGAGTTTGGGTGAGTTTTTTGTGAAGTCCCATGTAGATATATCTGGCATTTTTGAACTGAACAGAGATATGACGATATTAATCGGTTGGGTTTTTGAGCAGGATACATCACATAGCATGCACAAATCGTTTGATAGGTCGTAAAATCTCAGCTTCAACCCCATGAGAATGGTAGAATATCAGCATAGCAGAGTGTAAATATAGGTGTAAACCTTACTTTGGGAGTGCTGCATGGCAGACCGTAAACGCAGGGTTCTATTCGTCGCTTGGTTCCTTCGGCCTGACCGTACGTGGCTGGGTGAATTTCTAGACAAGCAGCAATATGAGTGTGGGTATGTCGGCTTAAATGTAAAGCCCGATATCACTCAGAAGCGAACGGGAGCCAAGAAGTGGCTGATGTATTTTCGGTTAGCAGCTAAAGCTCGCTGGCATATGATGTTCCATCACTATGACCTGGTGGTCACCTCATTTCCGCAGGTGGGCTTTGCCATGAGCTTCATGCAATGGCTGTTTCCAGATAAAACACCGCATATCGTGTGGCTGTTCAATATGGGGCATGCTTACCAAGGGCTTACCCAGCGACTTAGTCAGCGTTATCTGCAAAGTGCACGCCGGTTTATTGTGTACAGCAACCATGAGCGCGAAGCCTACTCAAAGACGCTAGGTATCCCGATAGAGAGATTTATCTTTACGCCTTTAACAATTAGTAAGATCACAAAAGAAGAATACACTGGCGCCAGAGAGAAGTATCATCTTCCTGAGCATTTCATCAGTGCGCTTGGCAGCAGCAGCCGGGACTATGCATCTCTGTTTAAGGCCATTGAGGCACTGCCTGTTCATCTGGTGGTGGTAACCCATCCATATGCCGTCAAAGGTTTGGAGGTGCCAAGTAATGTCACCTTGCTGCAAAGCATCTCACAGTATGATTACTTAAGCATCATTGCGGAGAGTGATATCTGTGTGATACCTGTCAGCAATCGCGAAACAGCAAGCGGACAGATGACCTTCATTCAGAGCCTTGCGCTGGAAACTCCCTGCATCGCCACACGATGTATCGGCACAGCCGACTACATCCAGCATGGCGAAAATGCGTTGTTTGTGGAGATGGGCGATGTAGACGGCTTGCATGATGCCATACAGCAAGTACTTACAGATGAGGAGCTTCGCAGTAAACTGATTCGCCAAGGTCTTGAGTACGCACAAACTAATCTGTTTGACGATGCGGGCAGTCGATTGCTGGACAAGCTATACACGGAAATGAAAGCATCTGGAGAACTCCGTGCAGACGCCCAAAATGCGGTGTAGTTATTGACCTCAAAAGATGCGCTGGTAATTGTTGTCTTCGTGATTGCCACACCAATTGGTGTGGCAATCGCCATGAGCCAGAAATCGATACGAAACCTACTGCTTTTCCTAGTAGTTTTCTGCACGACAAAGACCGATCTTGTTGACATTAACTTCATTGGAAGAGACTGGTACCGGGGTACCACCCGAGGAATTGAAGTCAGTTACGTTGACCTGATGGTTTGGATTCTGCTGGGGGTTGCATTAGCGCAAACGCGACGCGACCGTAAGCCATTTACTCCGGCGGGGTTTCTTCCGATGGTTTGCTATTTCTTATATTGCGTATCCAACGTCATGATGCACGACCCCAAGCTGTTTGGCTTGTATGAACTCAGCAAAATCCTAAGGGGCATTGTGTCGTATACGGCGGTGGCACTTAATGTGCGCAGCCGTAATGATGTGGTGCTCATCGCAAACGCCTTCGCATGCGTGGCGATATACCAAGGTTTTGAGGCGGTTAATCAGCGCTACCGTATGGGTATGAACCGAGTGAAGGGCACCACGGATAACCCAAACACATTGTCGATGTATTGTTGTATCTGTTCGTCGATATGTGTGGCAATAGGGTTCAGTAATGCTCCGAAACTTACACGCACTCTGTGTATCCTGGGCATTCCGTTAGCTGTGGTGGCGGTTATACTTACGCAAAGCCGCACCGGTTTTGTCACTGTCATAATGGTCAGTGCAGGATCGGCTTGGAGTGCGGGTTTATTCAAACCAAAACCCAGGAACATCGCTTTGATGTCGATCGCAGTGGTTGCAGGCAGCTTTGTTATTGCTCAGAGTTGGGATACCATCGGCGGGCGTATGGCTGAAAACAAGGAAGAAATTACCAATGACCCTACACAGGGACGCGGATACTATTTTAACTTAGCCGAGTTGATGCGCAGAGATGAACCGCTGGGCGTTGGATTAAATAACTGGAGCTGGGCGGCGACGAACAAATACGGCGGGATTCTGGGTATGGTATATAACCCATACCTCAATGTAGACACCGTGCCAGATATGGAGGTTCCGCGCAATTCGCCCGATTTGGCGCAAGCTGCCCCAGCTCACAGTCTGCCCGCGTTAACGATGGGTGAATTGGGGTATCCGGGGGCGTTTCTTTTTGCCATAGTGTGGATCAGGTGGTTTAGTCTTTTAATTCCGTATCTATTCCAGAAAGGCAATGACATTTTCCGGATGTATGGCACAGGGTGTTTTTGGGGGTTGACGGCGGCATTTATTCAAAGTCAAACCGAATGGGAGTTCCGACAAACTCCTCTATTCTTACTAATCCACTTTATGTTGGGTGGTGCTGCAGCACTGACCTATCGAAATCAGGTATTAAAGAAACAACAGAAGATGATGAGACGGCAGAAACTACTGGCGGTGGTTAAACAGCAAGCACAAATACCCCAAAGAAATGAGCAAACATGAGCGACGATAGCGTTAAGAAAGTTTTAAAAAACAGCATATCCAACTACCTATCTACACTGTTGTCTGTAGTTATCTTCTTTTTCTATACTCCGTATATGGTCAACCAGTTAGGTGAGCGCGAATACGGAATATGGACCCTGGTCATGTCTGTCGTCGGCATCTTTGGCTTAGCCGATTTTGGCTTTGCCACGAGTGTTGTGAAGTATGTTGCTCACTGTAAGGGCAGCGGTGATGTTGAAGTGCGCAATAAGATGCTCAGCACATTTGCTGCGGTCTACATCTGGATTTCTATTGGTACCACCCTAATTGGGTTAGCTTATTCGCTGATCATGATGCACACCCTGCACATCCCCGAGGGACGGCAGCATGCGGCGTTAATCACATACTATATACTCTTAGCTCGTTTCGTTACTTTCGGGCTGCCATTGGCGATGTTCCGCGGGGTGTTATTTGGTGAACAGCGGATTATGCTCATCAACATATACCAGTCGATTGCGGGTGTGGTATATGCGGCGATGGGTTGGTTTGTGCTGTCGCCCTCAAGCGGGCTAGCGCCTGAGAACCGCATGGTCGCTCTAGCGTTAGTCAACTTGTTCTGTATCTTTGTTGATAACATCCCGTTTGTTATCTTAAGTTACAAACACGTTGACAAGCTGCATATAAACCCGCGCAACTGGGAACCTAAACTGCTGCACGAAGCTGCGAGTTTTGGCGCAACTCAGTTGGTAATAAACATCGCAGCACTAGTGTATTTACGGACAGACCCCATCATAGTTAACTTGGTGCTCAAGGATACCATGAAGGTCAGCTACTATGCCATCGCTTTGAAGATATCCGAGACTATTTACCTGCTGACAAAACAGTTTGTGAATGTGTTGTCACCTTATGTGGCGGAACTGAAGGGCAAAGAAGACTTCTGGGCAATTCGTAATGTGCTCATCAAGGGCAGCAAATATATATGGGCTCTGTCTGTCATGATATGTATCATCATATACATATTAGGTACCCATCTTATCGTGTGTTGGGTGCATAATTCGGCGTTTGTGCTGGCTGGTCCTGTTCTGATGATTTTGGTCACCGCCATGGCGTTTTCGATGCTGCAGGAAGTAGCTTCCCTGGTACTGGCGATGACGGGGTTCCACAAACTCGCGGCTAAAACGGCAGTGCTCGGTATTGTTGTTAATATCGGCTTTTCATTTTTACTTGGCTGCTTGGTGGGGCTCAACGGTGTTGCATACGGCACTCTGCTGACCGCTCTGCTTGTCAACTGCGGCGTGATTGTACGAGCGACATGTTCTCGGTTCAAAGTCAAGCTCACCGATTACCTGTCGGAAGTGATATGGCCTGTTGTGCCTGCGGCGGTGCTTCAACTGTTTGTCACCATAGGTATGACTCGGCTATTTATGCCCACCACACTGATGCATGTTGTGGTGAATAGCCTGCCTGGTATGTTTGTTTTCATGCTGACTTACCTAATGACAGGCATACAACCAACCGAACGCCGTAAAATCTTGTCTAAATTTGAAAGAAACGCATCAGCAGTTCAGTAGGCTGGTGCCATCGGGTGATATAGTGATATTACGGTGGATCTGTAACAATCCACCGACCGACCAGGAGATGGCTTGTTGTCTGAACCATACATTAACCCTGAAGCTGAACAAGAAACAAAACTGCCCATAGACATCCGAACGCTGTTAATAGGCTTATGGCGTCGGAAGTTTCTGTTGTTTCTTATGTTGATTGTTTTCGCAGGGTTGGCGTATGTGGGCGGATCGAAGATGAACAAAAGCATCTACGAAACAAGCACAGTGCTTCTGTATAAACCCTCTGACGACAAGAAACGTGAGATACTTGACATCGGTCAAGCGTTGATGACGCAAGTCAACATGGTTAAGGTGAAACCTAACCTTGATGCCATTCGCAAAAAGCTTGACCTAAGCTCCACAATAGAGCAGTTGGGTCAGGCAATTGATGTTTCGGTGGAGAAAAACACCGAGATCATGACCATCAAGGTAACCTGGGACGATGCCGACAAATGCGCCGCTATAGCCAACAACATCCGTGATATATTCCTTCAAAATGGAATGAAGATCGATAAAGAGTCGGCATATGGGCAGATACGTGACGTGGGAAAGCGCTTGAAAGTCGTCTCCGAGCTGTTGAAGAAGCGTGACAATGAGCTTCGTGTGTTTGGTGAAAAGACGAACTACACCGAGTTTGTTGAGATGAGCAAAGCCGCATATGACCAGTTTAACCAAATGGACCTTATGTGGGAGCAAGCAAAAAGCGATCAGCAAACACTCAAACAACAGGTTGCTAATCTGAATACAGTGGTGAAGCAGTTAAAAGACCGCGTCGCTGGCGAACAAAAGCAGATGTATGAGCTTGACCGCTTGAGTAATATCAACACCCGCATCGAAAACCTGCGCCAAAAAATCACAGATGACAAAGAGCTTCGATCCGACGCCGCCCGCTTAGCTCAGCGTGAGTTGGAGTTAGCTAGAGCCAAAAGGCTTCTGGAAAATGGGGCTATCAGCCAGTCACAGTATGAGAATGCGCGTTTGGCATACGAAGAGCAGAAGGTGCGCACGGTAGACAGCGACCAAGTCAAGCAGTGGAAAGACCAACTTGAGCAGCTGTACCGCGTGGTCATCCCTAATAATATGGGCACCACACCATCGGGTGACTTGCTTCAGCAGATGCTTGCGAAGGAATTCGACCTGCAGCTAGAGCAGATATCTGTGGCAGAACGTGTGAAGAGTTTTGCCCTCGCCCGTGCCGCAGCCGTTAAGCGGGTGGAGTCGCTGCCAAGCACACAACGGCAGTATTTGGTGCTCAGCAGAGATCAGAAGAACCTAGAAGATGAGAAAACTCAACTTCTTGATGTCATCGGCAAAGCGAAGCGCTTCTACAGCAACGACAGCTATGATTTTGTCATTATCTCCGACGCACAGATACCTACTATCCCCATTTCAAGCAACCGCAAGACGTTGACCTTGGGCATCTTTGCTCTAGGGACTCTGATATCGCTGTTTGCCATCATTGGCATGGAGTTATCTGACACCACTATTAAGTCGTCGCCTGACATGACGGCAAGGCTTGATGTGCCTGTTATTGGTCAGCTGCCTAAGTTAGGCAAAAACCAACGAAAACTGCCTCATGAAACTGATGCTGCACCGGTTGAGGAGTTTAGCGTGGTGGCTCGTTTGGTTCGGCAGATGTGTCAGCAGCATGGCAACAAGCTGATGATCTGCAGTTCGCGCCATGGAGAAGGCACCACGACTGTGTTGGCACACATTGCTAGCTCACTGGGGCGCCAAGATGAGAATGTGCTGCTGATAGATGGCGGAGTTGACGGCGGAAGCGACGTCAACCTAACCAATATCTGCACTGCTGATCAGCTCGCAGGTGCTGGTTTGGGTGACTACCTCACAGGTAAAACCGCGAGTATTGATGAAATCATCAAGTCTACGCAGCTTCATGGTGTGAGCTTGATTCCCCGCACCGGCACTACAGTCACGCCTGATATGGTCAGCAGTAAGCGCATGAGCGCATTGATGGATGCTCTCAGTCAGCGCTACAGCATCATCATCGCTGAAGCCTCAGGCGTGTTGGATAACGTAGATGCGGAATTAATGTCCCCAATCATTGACTATAGCGTCATAGTGGTTAAAAGCCGTTATCAACCGGCTTCCAGTATTCGCAAGGCGATGGATCGGCTGAAACTTGGCGGATGCCCTGTACGTGGTGCAGTAGCCAACGGTATCGACAAACTCTATCTCGTGTAATGTATACCAGCTCGCAGACCATCTGGATCACAGGCGGTCTCAACTCGTATCGAAGGGAGGTGCCGTTACTATGAAGGTCCTTCAGATTCCGCGTCGATTTGTGCAGACGGAATGGGGCGGTACCGAAACCGTCGTGCTT
>CAZFLA010000137.1:229-9633 GCA_964519405.1 uncultured bacterium | reverse complement strand
TAAACCCTTCGTCTCGCGTTCATTACTCGGTATGTCTTTGTAACGGCGTAATCCAATCACTAATCCCAAAAGTGCACCGACGACGGAAGCCATCACTAAGCCTAGTTCAACTCCGTGAGACAACGGCATATATAGTCCGCACATGAGTTCAGGGGTCGCCGCAGATGGTTCCATAAATGCTTCGAATTTGTTAGGAAGATTCAGCAATGCAAATCCGCCCATAAATCCACCAACTACAGAGAGCACAGCCAAGATCATCAGCGGGATCAGCATGGACTTAGGTGCTTCCTTCGGATCAGTCATTGCATGAGCACCATGCTCATGATCCACAGGCACCTCGGCGAACTTGTCGTTCCATCGCGGCTTACCCAAGAACGTCAGCGACATCATACGGGTCATGTAGAACGCGGTCATAACCGCAGTCACTAACCCAATCGCCCACAGTATCTCAGCGACATTTCTGCATCCAGCCATGTTCGCACTATACGCTTTAGTGAGTATCTCGTCTTTCGAGAAGAAACCCGCAAATGGAGGAATTCCGCATATAGCCAGCCATCCGCAAAGCATAGTGGCATAAGTCACTTTAAGCTTATCTTTCAAGCCGCCGTATACACGCATATCTTGTTGATGATGCATCGAGTAGATAACCGCACCAGCACCAAGGAAGAGCAAGGCTTTGAAAAAGGCATGTGTTGTGACGTGGAACATACCAGTAGCAAAGGCACCGACACCGCAGGCCAGGAACATATAACCGATCTGGCTGACAGTGGAAAATGCCAATACCTTTTTAATGTCATTCTGGCACATAGCGATGGTCGCAGCATATATTGCAGTGAAAGCACCAACGACAGCCACGATTGTCATCGCTGTTGGTGACAACAGGAAGAACACATGGCAGCGGGTGACTAATACCACACCACCAGTGACCATTGTTGCTGCATGGATTAATGCAGATACCGGTGTTGGACCAGCCATGGCATCTGGAAGCCAGAAGTATAGAGGGAACTGCGCACTTTTACCAGTAGCGCCCAAGAACATCAACAGTGCCAGGGTTGTTATACCCGCTGCACTTAACGCTCCAGCCGCGTGCATTGTCAGCGCTTTGTCGAACATTCCAATCAGCCCGTTTGAGCCGATGAATGTAACCGTGCCGAACATGGTAAATGCCACGAATATCGCCAGCATGAAACCAAAGTCACCCACACGGTTGACGATAAACGCCTTGTTTGCTGCAAGAGCGTTTGCCTTTTCCTTATACCAGAAGCCGATGAGTAGGTAGGAACATAGTCCCACACCTTCCCAGCCGACAAACATGAGAACAAGATTGTTGGCAAGAACAAGCGTCAGCATCATAGCGATGAAGAGATTCAAATACGTGAAGAACCGCGCATAATCCTCGTCATCAGCCATATATCCAGTGGAGTAGACGTGAATGAGACCGCCTACACCCGTCACGATGAGCACCATCAGTAACGATAGAGGGTCAATTAACAGCTCAAACGGGATGCGAAACTGACCTACCGTTATCCAGTCAGCTAGAGTGGAAACCACTTGCCGACCATGTTCAGGTTTCTGCAGCAAAAGCTGCAACAGATATACGCCTATACCAAAAGAGCCAAAGACCATGAGGCTCCCAATGGTGCCAACGGCCCTTTTTCCGACCTTCTTTCCAAAGAAGGCGTGAAAAAGGAACCCGACCAAAGGCAAGGCGATTACTAACCAAGCTATATTAAAAGGGTTCACCTTCTTAGGCTCCTAGAACTTCAATAGATTCATGTCGTCGATGTCTATGGTATGTCGCAGCCGATATACAGCCACGATAATTCCAAGACCGATTGCTACTTCGGCGGCGGCGATTGCCATGACAAATATCACAAACATCTGCCCGGAAACCTGCACAGCAAAGTCGGCATGAAGTCTGGCAAAGGCCAAAAACGCCAGGTTGCCAGCATTTAGCATCAGTTCGATGCACATAAACAGCACGATGGGGTTTCGTTTAACAACGACGCCAATTACGCCCATCACGAACATAAAGGCGCTTAACGTCAGGTAAGCCCATATCGGCACAGGCATTGTCCAGAATTGTTGAAAAGTCATTAGTCAATCCTCCTCTTGGACATCACCACTGCACCAATGACAGCCACGAGCAACAGAATTGAGGTCAACTCAAACGGGTATACCCATTTGGTGAAGAGGAATTTACCCACCGTCTCCACAGTTCCCACGGAATCGAGTGTCTTCTGACTGACGGAGGCTGCGTTGCCGAAGTATCGGTAAATGCCAAATGAGATGACAACAAACAGCATTGATGCCAATCCCACCACAATCGGAGTTCGAATACTGTTCGATGACTCCGACGGTACGTCGCCAGACAGGTTCAGCAGCATGATCGTAAACACGAACAATACCATGATGGCGCCCGCGTAAACAATCACTTGAGCAGCAGCAACGAACTGTGCATACAGCAGGATATAGATCACAGCCAGCGAAAAGAAGTTGGCTATAAGCATCAACGCGGCGCGCACTGGGTTCTTTGTAACCACCACGCCTATACATCCAGCGAAGATGGTAAGCGCCATGAGAGCAAAAATCAATATTTGCATTTACTTACCTCCCCACAGCAGTATGCATATAGCAACCACGAAGAGGTTGACTAGCGATAATGGCAGTAAGCGGATCCATCCAAACCGCATCAGCATATCAAAACGCATTCGCGGCATGGTCGATCGTATCCAAATGAACAGATACAGGAAGAAGAACAGTTTTGCAACGAACCATATTGGCCCCGGTATAAAGTTCAACGCAGGTATTGGAGCGTACCATCCACCAAAGAACAAGCAAACCATGATCGCCGAAATGATGATCATGTTTGCGTATTCACCCATGAAATACATGGCAAACTTCATTGATGAGTATTCCGTATGATATCCACCAATCAGTTCAGTCTCTGCCTCTGGTAAGTCGAATGGTGCTCGGTTTGTTTCCGCCAACATAGATATTAGATATATCGACATAGAGATCAAGCCCAGTGGTCCCCAGCGCAGGAAATGCCAGTTGTAGAACCATCCCGCCTGATTTTCTACGATGCTTCGCATCGACAATGAGCCTGTCATCAAAACAACGGCGACAACAGTCAAGCCCATTGACAGTTCATAAGATATTGTCTGAGCAGAACCACGAAGACCACCCAACAATGAGTATTTATTGTTGGATGCCCAACCTGCGAAAATGATGCCGTAGGTTGTTAGCGACGCCATGCCTAGCAGGAATAATATGCCGATATTCGCGTCGGCACCAGCCACATCTGCCCCTACAGGGCTTAGTCGCTTATCAAATCCCCAGGGAATGACAGCAGTAGCTGCTAATGAAGTCGTCAAAAACAGAGTCGGTGCTAAATAGTAGATTAAATTATCTACTTTCGATGGAGTGATATCCTCTTTAAAGAACAACTTAATTCCGTCGGCAAATGACTGCATGGAACCTGCAGGTCCCACTCGGTTTGGGCCATATCTCAGTTGGAATAATGCTAATACACGCCGTTCTATCCAAACCAGAAATGGTACAAAGCCCAGCACAAAGCCGAAGACTATCAATATTCTTAGAGAAATAACGATCCATGGATTGCTAAGCATTTGGTCTAACAATCGTGTGACCTCTTTTATCTATTGAAAGGTGCCTTATTCAGACACCTTGAATAGTTAGTTTATCGAAGAAGAAGCTGGCCTGAAGCCGCAGTCTTCTCAGTGTCGATCTCCGCAAACTGCGGGATCGCTTTTGATATCTCGCTCAACACTTGCGCAGCTGAAAATACAGGCATTGGCTTGCCCACATAGGCAGCTAATTCCATGTAAAACTGCAGTGCTGATCGAGTGTCATAACCAGGGGCCTTGTAGGCCTGGCGCAATTGTTGAACTCGTCCTTCAACATTCGTCATGGTACCTTCTAGCTCCGGCAGCGAAGCTGCTGGCAGCACCACATCCGCATATTCAGCAGTTTCCGTAAGATGCGTATCTCGAACTACCAACATCCCGACGTTCTGCAGTGCTTTGTCAGCCATAGATTTGTCGGAGTAGGTATTCACCAGATCGCAGCTATCAATGAATAGTGTTTTGATCTCACCAGCTGCAGCAGCTTGAAGCATCTGTTCGGTGCCCATCGCAGCCTTATCTGGCGTCACACCAAGCAATCCCATCGCAAAGCTATTCGCTCCGGGAACCATCATACCCACTTTGGCGCTGCAAGACTTGGCAATAGTTTCCACAGCAGTTGCCATGGCCGGATATTCGGCACTCGCCAACACGTCAGCTCCACACAGAATGACTGTGTCATCACTCTTCAGTAAGTTCGCTACACCAACGACATCATCCGATGCGCTGCCTGTTTCAAAATACGACTTAAGAGCATCGAGCATCTCAGGTATGGCGCCTTCACCAACTGTGATGTTGTCACATCCGTCTATTCGCTGACTGCTCTCCGTATCCTTCTCGCTAATGAACACCACTGAAGCTCCCGACTTCATAGCCGCTTTGCGCACTCTCAGGAAGACAATGGGTTGCTCATCGATGATGTCGCAGCCGATAATCACGATCTTCTTCGCTTTTTCGAGCTGTTCGATGGTGACATCCATCCATACAGCGTGACTGTCATCACCCGGCTTTGCGGCGTATGCGAATCGTCCAGGAGTCATCTTGGCGTCGATGTTCCCGCTGCCAACCACACTGCGCATAAAGTTTTGCATCACATATGCGCCTTCGTTAGTGATCGTGGAACCAGCTATCAACCCCACAGCACCTGAAGAACCATTCTGCATATGTTTGCTAAGCTCTGCAGCGATCTTGGTATAGGCATCAGCCCAGCTGACTTCAGTGAACTTACCATTTACGCGAACGAGAGGCTGCTTAATGCGATTGCTGGTATTCAAGTTTTCGTAGCCAAACTTGCCATTATCACACGTCCACTCTTCGTTAACCGCGGAGTTTTCGCGTCCAAGAACGCGCATCAACCTACCGGGCCGGTAATCTAGCCATATGCTACATCCATTGCTGCAGCGTGTGCAGATACTTTTCTGTGAGCGCATATCCCAAGGACGTGCTCGGAACCGTGAAACACGGCTGGTTAAAGCACCAACTGGACACAGCTCTGTGACATTTCCGCTGAAACGCGAAGTGAAAGGCTCATCCCGCATGGTTGTGACAAATTTGTGACTGCCGCGCTTCATGAACCCTAACTGAGCATCTCCCGATATCTCACTGGTGAAACGGGTACACCGAGCGCAGTGTATACACCGCTCTCGGTCCAGCATCACATAATCGCTAATAGGCAACGCTTTAGCGAGATGGCGTTTCTCTTCTACATACCGGCTGCGTTCGGTGCCGACATGCAATGTGTTGTTTTGCAGAGGGCACTCACCGCCGCGGTCACAAACAGGACAGTCTAGAGGGTGATTAATCAGTAGGAATTCGATGATTCCACGTCGTGCTTTTTCAACCTTTTGGGTATCCGTCAGCACAATCATTCCTTCTGTGGCCATCATGGTACAGCTTGTTTGCGGTTTTGGCATCATTCTAACGCTGCCATCGGGCATTTTCGAACCGATCTCAACCAAACACATACGGCAGTTCGCCGCTTGGTCTGATCCAAGAAGCTTGTGGTAACAAAAGTAAGGAATCTCAATTCCTAGCCTACGGGCAGATTCGATAATCTTCTCGCCCTTTGGCACCTGAATTGCTATTCCGTTGATTTCTATATTTACTAAAGGCTCATCGGCCATGAGTATACCTCGGGTGGTTGGGCCTTATGCCCTGTTACATGCGTTCTCTACCATAGAACGCCCATTTTTTATGTAGTATTCGAACTCCTCAGGGAAGTTCTTCAATGCAGCACGAATAGGCCATGCAGCAGCATCGCCTAAGCCGCAATACGAACGCCCATCAATGTTGTCACAGATATCGTGAAGTAATGCGATATCTTCTTCGCGTCCATTGCCGGCCACAATGCGATCAAGAATCCGTGACATCCACTTGGTGCCTTCTCGACATGGCGTGCACTTTCCGCAGGACTCATGAGAGTAGAAAGTAGCTGTGCGCTGCATGAACCGCACGATGCACACGGTGTCGTTCAATACCATGCAGGCACCTGATCCTAACATAGACCCAGCAGCCTGAACACCTTCAAAACTAAGGTCGAACTGACACTTCGCGGCAGGAAGAATCGGCACAGATGATCCACCAGGGATAATCGCTTTGAGTTTTCCATTTACCCCACCGGCGAGTTCCAATAACTCCGATATCGGCGTGCCCATTTCAACTTCGTAGTTACCAGGACGATTGACATGGCCTGATATGCACATCATCTTGGTGCCGCTGCTTTTTTCCGTGCCTATACCAGCGAACCATGCTCCGCCTTCAGCAAGTATCGGTGCAACCGACATATAAGTTTCTACGTTGTTAATGATGGTAGGACATCCCCACACACCGCCTATGGTCGGCAATGGACCATGTGGAAACTTCAGTCGGGGCTCTCCGCGTTCACCCATCAGTGAACTCATCAAAGCGCTTTCCTCACCGCACTCATAAGCACCTGCTCCCATGTGAATGTATAAATCATAATCCACACCGGAACCAAGAATGTTCTTGCCAAGGAAACCTGCAGCGTATGCTTCATCGATGGCTTTGCGAACAGACGCAGCCGGCTGCGTATATTCACCACGAATATACACATAACCACAAGCGCTTTGCGTGCAGTAACCAGCGATGATCATACCCTCCACCAATTGGTGTGGGTTTCGAAGCATGAGTTCGCGATCCTTAAATGTTCCCGGTTCGCCTTCATCAGCATTGGCTAATATGTAATGCGGCTTATCTAGGTTCTTGGGGATACCGTTCCATTTAATCCACGTAGGGAAGCCGGCTCCACCTCGTCCTCGTAAACCTGATGCCTTAACCTCGTCGATGACAGCCTGACGCTCCATCTTCAGTGCCTTGCGAAGCGAATTATACCCGCCTTGCGCGACATAT
This sequence comes from uncultured bacterium, assembly GCA_964519405.1. GTDB lineage: Bacteria > Armatimonadota > HRBIN16 > HRBIN16 > HRBIN16. The sequence continues at coordinate 2,617 of CAZFLA010000137.1, read as the reverse complement.
ACGTCCATATTCTCAAGGTTAGGAGTCTCGTGATACCGACTCAAAATATGCTTAACAGCCATTTTACGCCTCTATCTCCTCCTTGTCCTTTTGCGAAAGCTGACACGACACCACGGTATCTGCCATCGTCACTACGGTCAACTCATCATTCGCTTCTGCTTGATCAATGATGGCGTCAATCTTTTCCTTCGTCATCTTGCCGAAATACTGCTTTCCAATCTGCACAACAGGAGCATTGCCGCAGTCGTTGATGCACTCTACAGCCATCAGAGTAAACTTGCCATCTGATGTTGTTTCGCCAGCCTTAATACCCAGACGTCGCTCAACGTGCGCCAGTATCTCCGGTCCGCCGCATATGGAGCATGTCAGGTTCGTGCAAACCTCGATGAGTATTCGGCCCGTCGGCTTGTTGTTGAACATGGTATAGAAGCTCGCGACTCCATCAACCTCAGTGTCCGCAACACCCAATCTGTAGGCAACTTCCTTCACAGCCTCTGAGGTTAGGCTTCCGCCATACTCACGCTGAGCTATCCATAGTGCAGGAATGATCAATGACTTTTTGGTTGGATAATGAGAAGCCAACTTATCAAGTTGTTTGACTGCCTGCGCCGAAAATCGCAGCTTGATATTATCAACACCCTCATGGGGTGCATTTATCTGAATTTTCATTTACCTTTGTGGCTACCTCCTATCTATCGATCTCGCCTAGCACGATGTCGATGCTGCCGATAATCGCCACAGCATCTGCTACTAGGTGACCACGCATCATAGGTGCCATCGCCTGTAGGTTCATAAAGCTCGGTGGTCTGGTCTTCACACGCCATGGATGCGATGTGCCATCACTGATGACGTAGTAGCCAATCTCTCCTTTGGAGCCCTCAACAGGAACATAGGATTGACCAACCGGCGGAATAAACCCGTCAGTAAATAGTTTGAAGTGGTGGATAAGACTTTCCATACTGGTACCAAGCTCTTCTCTTGGCGGAGGGACAACTTTTCGATCATCAACCGAAACAGGTCCTTCTGGTATGGCTTTCAGGCACTGTTGCACGATACGCACAGACTGCCTCATTTCCATCACACGAACAGCATACCTATCGTAGACGTCGCCGTTTGTGCCTGTTGGAATATTAAATTCAACCTTGTCGTACAGCAAGTATGGGTTAGACTTACGTATGTCGTGCTTCACACCACTACCACGCAGCACGGGTCCGTTGATTCCTAAACCAATTAACTCCTCGGCACTGATGACACCAATACCCTGCATACGCTCCATGAAGATAGGGTTTTTGGTTAGAACAGCTTCATAATCATCTAGTTCTTTAGGAAGCTGATCGACAAACTTTTGAACCTTGTCAAGCAGTCCCTCTGGAACGTCCTGACGCCATCCCCCTACCTGCTGCCAAGCAGGGAACAAGCGCACACCAGATAGTTCCTCAAACATACTGAGGATAATTTCGCGCTGAGCAAACGCCCAGAAGTATACCGTCATGGCTCCAAGATCCAGGCAGTGTGTAGCCAACCAAACCAAGTGGCTTGCAATACGCTGAAGTTCACTGAAAATCATGCGAAGCCATGCTGCGCGCTCTGGAATCTGAAGGTCAAGGAGTTTTTCCACACTGAGAACATACGCCAACGAGTTGTTGAACCCGCTGAGGTAGTCCATACGCTCCACTAATGGAATGACCTTCTTGTATGACTGGTATTCACAGCTTTTTTCTATTCCGGTATGCAGATATCCGATTTCGGTTCTTGCCTTAACGACTATTTCGCCGTCTAGCTCAACGATAATCCTCAAGACACCGTGGGTCGATGGATGCTGAGGTCCCATGTTAAGAATCATGGTGCCATCATCGGCTTTTTCTAATGTGTAGCGAAGATCGCCGGTCTTGTTTTTTATCGGAGCTTCATTTGCTTTTTTGTTTTTATCTGACATTTCATTCACGCTCCGAAGACCCGGTAGTGCCGAAGAACGAACTACCCGGATACGGCTGCTGCTCTTCAGCTAACGACGGGCCAAGAGTATCCTGCGTAAACTCCACTTCCTCGCCGCCCAGAGGAAAGTCTTTCCTCAAGGGATGTCCAACCCAATCGTCAGGCATTAAGATGCGGGTCATATCGGGATGACCTTCGAATGATATTCCTAGCATATCGTAGACTTCGCGTTCAGGGAAGTTGGCTCCTGGGTGCACTGCTGTGCCGGTAGGAATTGTTTGACCTTCGTCAACTTCAACTTTTATAAATACTCTGTTGAAACTCACCATGCTGTAGAGGTTATACACAACCTCAAAACGTGGTTCCTTACGACCGAGCATATCAACACCGATCACATCGGTGAGAAAATTCATCTCAAATTCTGAGTCTTTCAGATAAGCCAAAACACTCTGC
>CAZFLA010000137.1:0-219 GCA_964519405.1 uncultured bacterium | reverse complement strand
ATCCAGCAGTCACCTCTGAACTCGGAATATCCGCAGATCATGCTGCCGAACTTCTTCTTGAGAGCATCGAAAATGCTTGTGTGAAACTCACTAGCAGCTGCAGTATTACTCTCCACGGTCTGCCTCCTTCTGCGCAGCGTGAGCCTTAACCGAGTAAGGTACAGCTGCAGAACTGAGTTCTACGGGTCGAGGGGTATATGCTTTCTTAACAGTCGACCA
>CAZFLA010000136.1:0-9692 GCA_964519405.1 uncultured bacterium | reverse complement strand
GCAGATACCGACCGCTGCCGATCATGACGGCATGCCAATTGGCACATTCCGAGTGCGTTGCCAGCAACTTAATAATAGTATGGTGTCCCTTCCGATGCGGTGAAAACATCCTGCCGATATGGCCAACCGTGAACGCATCTGCAGGGATATTCAGTTGGCCTCGCATGGCTTCACCCGACGCAGATGGCATGAACCGATTGAGTTCAACACCATTCGGTATGGTCGTCAACAGTTCTGCGGGATAGATTCCTTCGGCAATAATATCTCTTCGCAAAAAGTCGCTGACACAGATTATTTTGCGCGCGCTGCCAAAATGATGATACCTGGTTTGGTGTCGAAATAAGCGTCCATGAGCAGTCATGACCCATGGTACCGCCATGCTGGTGCACGCTTTGGCTGTGACGACAGCCGCATTTGCGGCGTTCGCATGAACGACATCAGGATGAACCTTGCGTATGACACGCTTAAGCATGAGTGTGGATAACCCGACATGCAGTTTGAAAGGGATGTTGTATTGCGATATCCCTTCTTGTTCTAGCTGTTGGGATATCGAACCGCCTCCAGATGCGACGCTGACTTTATGACCCAAATGATGCAAGTGTTTCGCCAGCATTGCTGTATAAGTCTCAGCGCCACCGGCATTCAATCGGGGAACGGTAAGCAGTATATTCAGCGGCTCTGTGTGCAAAGAGCACCCTCGTGCAATGATTTAGTTGTGCATCTATATATTACTAAAAGCGCGATGATTCTATGCCTCTTCAGCAGCGATTTGGTAACCAAATTTACCATGTGTCACCTTAAACGGCATATCGAACAGCTGTGTCATGTTTTCAGTGGTCAATACATCGCGAGGTTTGCCATCTACCATTACCTGACCATGTTTAATCATCACTATGCGCTGTATGTCAGAAGTGATATCTGGCAGGTTATGTGTGATCAGTATGATGCCATGTCCCGCCTCTGCGATTTGGTGGATGCACTTGCGCAGCTTCTGCTGTGCGGCTGGGTCTAGCCCGTTGCCTGGTTCGTCAAGCAGCACAGTTTCTGGTGAATGAACGAGTGCACGGGCGATGAGCACCCTGCGCGACTGCCCGGTCGATAATGTGTTCATCATGCGGTTCTTGAGGTGACTGATATTGAGCCAGTCGATGAGTTCGTAGGCTTTGTCCCACATCACTTGCGTGGCTTGCTGATGTGCAAATAGTCCCATCGAGCTAAAGAAGCCTGATACCACCATCTGCTCAACGGAAACATCACGCCAGCTCTCTCGCTGTAGCTCTCCCGAAACAACCCCAAGATACTTACGCAGTTCCGAAACGTCCCAAAACTTCTTACCCATCACAGTCGCAGAGCTGTTGTCATCTATTCTAGGAAAAAGCTCCTTAAGGATAGTCTTTATGAGGGTTGACTTTCCGCAGCCATTAGGCCCAAGTATGGCCAGCCTTTCACCGCGTTGTATCTTCAAGGTGAAGTTAGATAATACTGGGTTGCCTTTTCTCACTACGGTGATGTTGTTAAAGTCGCAAAGGGGTTCCATGCAGTGTTCCTTTCATGCTGTCTCTATAGTTATTATATGCTTCCGTATGTATTGACGATGTTTGGCATTGGTGATAAAATAGCTGCACAAAGATTAATCGATTAACTATAGCGTAGAATTCTGGGCAGCGTCGGATATTCACTGATGAGGAGCCAAGGATTTTCGTTAACTAAAATACTAGGTGTGATAACCATGAGTTATATGGGGCGTTACTTTCTGGCATTAGCATCGGGTGCGCTGCTAATGTCAATACCTACTTGGAGTAAAGATATGGTTGATAGTAAAGCAAACCGCACAATATGGGCCGATCATGATAAATCATGGGTCAAGTGTCTTACTCATCATATTGTTGATGACAGTCTGCCGCCGTTCTCGTTTACCTACGGAGGGAAAAACTCATCACTGTGGGTAACCAACACAACACGTCACTACGCTAAACAGCAGCTAGACACTAACAGAGTGCGGCATACCACGACCTATACTGATCATGCTACCGGATTGGAAGTTCGCTGCGAGCTGGTGGAGTATCGCGATTTTCCTACTGTTGAATGGACTTTATACTTCAAGAACACCGGCTCCAAAGATACACCCATTATCGAGAACATCCAGGCGCTGGACACTGTCATTCAACGGGAGAATGATCAGGAGTTTGTGCTTCATCATGCCAGAGGTTCGGTTTCGGGGCAGAGTGACTATGAGCCCTTCAGCAAGCCGCTGCCGCCTGAGGCGCAATGCCAGTTCGCTGCACTTAACGGTAAGCCTTCTTGGGGTGAGTGGCCTTATTATAACCTCGATTGGGGGACTGGCGGAGCGATTATCGCCATCGGATGGCCCGGTTCGTGGAGCTCACATTTCTCACGAGATGCGGGTAAGCAGCTAAGCATACAGGCTGGGCAACAGAAGACCCATTTTCTACTCCATCCAGCAGAGGAAGTTCGAAGTCCGCTGATAGTGGTTCAGCGCTACGAGGGCGATTGGTTAGCTGGTCAGAATATGTGGCGGCGATGGATGTGGGCTCATAACATACCTCGGCCAGGCGGTAAGATGCTTCAGCCGATGACTGGTGGGTTTGACGGCTATTACTTCCCCGATCTGCAGGTCACTGAGAAAGGTGAGAAACAAGCGATCGATCGGTATGCAGAGGAACGACTGCTGCCAGACTGTTGGTGGGTCGATGCGGGGTGGTTCCAGATGACAGATGCAAAGGGTGTGTCATCATTCTGGAATGCCGGAACCTGGGATATTGAAACTAAGCGCTTTCCAAATGGCTTGAGTCCGGTATTCGATCACGCAAAGGCAAAGGGTATTGGCAAGGGCATCCTGTGGTTCGAACCAGAGCGTGTCGCTCCGGGCCGATGGCTGTCGGAACAACACCCTGAATGGCTGCTGGGACGCGAAGGGCAGTATAAACTGTTGAACTTGGGTCTCCCCGAGGCCTGGAACTGGGTGACCAATATGGTCGACAAGACGTTGACGGATGCAGGGATCACCATCTACCGTGAAGACTTCAACTTCGGCCCACTCGATTGCTGGACATACAACGAACCTGAAGACCGGCAGGGTATTAACGAGATCAAGCATGTCACTGGTCATCTGGCGTTCTGGAAAGAGCTGCTCAAGCGTGATCCGAATCGCATGATCGACACCTGTGCTTCAGGTGGTCAACGGCTTGATATCGAAACACTTCGGCTCTCGGTTCCGCTTTGGCGCAGTGACTATGCTGGGGAGCCTATCGGTATGCAGTGCATTACATATGGGCTCTCGCTTTGGGTGCCATATCAAGGATCCGGTGTGGTCTCTGACGATCCATATGTGATGCGCAGCGACATGACGCCTTTCTTTTTGATGTCGTGGGACATGAACCGTAAGGACATCAACTACGATCGGCTGCGTAAACTGATGGCTGAATGGCGCAAGATCAGCAGATACTACAAGGGAGAATTTTACCCGTTGTGTGCATATAGCCTATCGAACTCGGTGTGGATGGCGTGGCAATACAACTCCCCAGAGGACAACGCAGGCTTAATCCAAGTATTCCGAAGAGCAGACAGCCCGTATATATCGGCTCAGTTCGTGTTAAAAGGGCTTGATGCGTCAGCTGAATATCGTGTGGTGAACACAGATACAGGCGCAAGCAGGTTGTATTCCGGCAAAAAACTGATGAGCGGGGGATTCACCGCAACCATTAAAAATGTGCCTTGCGCGGTGAACTATATCTACACCAAACAACCAACGACCAAGGTTAAGTGAGGGACGCTGAATTATGAAGCTAGCAACAGCGATTCTCAGCTTGATCACAATGATTATGATTTCGTCAGCATTTGCTAGGAGTGGAGATATGCCTCAAAATGATATAGCCAAGGTCGTAAGCAGCGACAGCCGCTGGTTCGACAACATGACCAAGGATACCGGTGCACATCCCGCATCACTGCTATTTTCATTTACCTATGATGGGAAGCCCTCTTCGGAGTGGCTTGCTGGCTGTCAGTTTGAACGCACAACAAAGATGCCGGACGCAAACCGTAAGCAGCATACGTTGATCTTTACTGACCCTGTTACGGGGCTTGTTTTGACATGTGTGGCTGTGGAGTATTTGGATTTTCCCACAGTGGAGTGGACGCTTTACTTTGAGAACAGCGGCTCCACAGATACTCCGATTATAGAAAACATACAAGCTCTAGATATGGCCTTTCAGCGGAACCAAGACGCCGAGTATGTGCTTCATCACAACAACGGCACGCTGGTGACCACCATCAATGTTCCCGCAGGTCAGCGTGATTATGAGCCCTTAACGACAACCCTGGCAGCGCAAACTGATTTGCGGTTTGCTCCGCCTCAAGGACGCCCCTGCGCGGGTGATTGGCCTTATTACAACCTGAGCTGGGATGGGGGGGGAGCCATCATCGTGGTGGGATGGCCTGGAGCCTGGGCTGCCGAGTTCAAAAGGGATGGCGATAAGGGGCTAGTTGTCAGGGCAGGGCAGCAGATAACCCACTTTACATTGCATCCTGGGGAAGAGCTTCGCAGCCCACTCATCGTTGTTCAACGCTATAGCGGAGATTGGATTGATGCTCAAAATATGTGGCGCAGGTGGATGTTCGCTCATAACATCCCTCGACCAGGTGGTCAGCTTCCTAAGCCGATGACAGGCGGTTTCTGCGGATATTACTTCCCTGAGCTGACGATCACCGAGCAAGGTGAAAAGCAGGCCATCGACAGATACAAACAAGAGCGGTTACTGCCGGATTGTTGGTGGGTAGACGCCGGATGGTATGAGATGACCGACGAGAAGGGGGTCAACTCATACACCTATACCGGTACATGGAGAACCGACAGCAAGCGATTCCCCGATGGGCTTGTATCAGTCTTCGACCATGCCCGTAAAAATGGCATTGGGAAGGGTATTTTGTGGTTCGAGCCAGAGCGTGTTGCCCCCAAGCGCTGGCTATATACCGAACGGCCGCAGTGGCTGCTGGGATACAAGGGCCAGTATAAACTGCTGAATCTTGGCAACCCCGAAGCGCTCGCATGGACCATCGATATGGTCGACAGCACGATGAAGAAGGCTGGAATCACTGTCTATCGTGAGGACTTCAACTTTGGACCGCTTGACGCCTGGCGGCTTGGTGAAGCCGATGATCGGCAAGGGGTAAATGAGATCAAGCATGTGACAGGTCACCTTGAGTTCTGGAAAGAGCTGTTGCGGCGTGATCCGAACCGTATGATCGATACCTGCGCTTCAGGCGGCCATCGACTAGACCTTGAAACGCTGCGTCTATCCGTGCCGTTATGGCGGACAGATTATCCTTGGGAGCCGATTGGTCAGCAAGGGCAGACCTATGGTTTATCGATGTGGGTTCCATATCACGGCACCGGGGTCACCGCTGACGATGCATATACGGTTCGCAGCGATATGGCTCCGTTCTTCTTGATGTCGTGGGACATGAATCGTAAGCAAACGGACTTTGATAAGCTTCGGCAACTGATGGCAGAGTGGCGGAAGATCAATGTGTATTACAATGGTGACTACTACCCGTTGTCCAGCTACAGCATTGACAACAAAGTATGGATGGCGTGGCAGTTCAATCGTCCTGAACATGGTGATGGCTTAGTTCAGACCTTTCGAAGAGCCGAAAGCGCCTATATAGAGGCTGAGTTCAAGCTGCGTGGGCTCGATGCCGGTGCGAAATACCGCGTCACCAACCTTGATACCTCGCATTCCGTTGTGGTGAGCGGGAAGCAGTTGATGGAAACAGGTCTGCATGCGTCAATCCGAACGGCTCCAGGAGCGGTGAACTATATCTACAAGAAACTTTAGCTCCTACATCAAATATCCAGTTACCAGGCAGGCGGTGTTGAAAGATGTAACCTTTCAACACCGTTTTTGCATCACTGCTTGTTTTGTGGCACACTGTAGTTAGATATAGATAAATATTTATCAATTAATACTTCTGCGAAACAGCGTAAGGAGAGCACCCAGTATGGCCATGAAAGATACGGATAAGCGTCACAGCATCATTGTGTGTATGGGCAGCTCTTGTTTTTCGCGTGGCAACAGCGCTAACCTTGATGCTATCAAGCGATATTTAACTGATAGAAACTCCGATGTGGCTGTTGAGCTAAAAGGCAGCCGCTGCGAAGGCGAATGCATGCATGGACCAAATATCCGCGTCAACAATAAGCTATACAGCTCTGTAACACCGCAAGATATCGCCTCAATTCTTGATCAAGAATTGGATGACGAGGTGGAATAACATGCTGAGTTCATGCCCCATCTATTCCGAACCCACCAAATGTCAAGACTGCTATAAATGTATCCGTGAGTGCCCCGTCAAGGCGATAAAAGTGATGGATGATCAGGCCAGGGTGATGCCTGAACAGTGCATCTGCTGCGGCCACTGTGTGAATGTGTGTACCTTCAAAGCCAAGAAAGTGCGTGATGACCTCGATGTCGTGCGTCAACTGCTGAAGTCGGGTAAAAGGGTGATAGCCTCACTGGCGCCGTCGTTTGTCAGCGAGTTCCATGAGCTGCGTGCTGGTCAGTTGATTAGCGCGTTGAAGCAGTTAGGCTTTTGGGCAGTTAGTGAAACGGCTTTAGGAGCCCAGCAGGTTTCGGCTCAACTCGCCAAGATGCTTGACGAAGTGCATGATTCCAAGCTGTTCCTATCTTCGGCCTGCCCGGTAGCCGTGGAGTATATCACCAAATACCTGCCGGAGCATACACAAAACATAACACCGCTGCTTTCACCGCTGCTGTCCCACTGTAAGATGCTGAAGAAACTCTATGGTGAAGACACCGAAGTTGTCTTTATCGGCCCGTGTGCGGCCAAAAAACTCGAAGCCCAAAAGCATCCTGATCTTCTCACCTGTGCGGTTACTTTTGAAGACATACGGCGCTGGATGTTGGAAGAGCACATCAACATTGGAAATATCGACGACAACGCATGCTTTGTTCCCGAGTCTGCCACCGAAGGTGCATTGTATCCCATAGAGGGCGGGATGCTTGAAGCCACTCGCTTGAATACACAGAGTAACCATGTGGAGTTTATGAGCTTGTCTGGAATTGAGTGTATCTCCAGCGCACTCGAACAGATTGACTGCAGCCAAATGTCTCAACCGATGTTCATTGAGCTGCTCGCATGTGACGGCGGATGCATTAACGGCCCTAAGATACGCAGCCGTTCGGCGATTGCCTCACGGTTGGACGTTAGGCGGTTCGTTCAACTCAACACAGATGGTTACCCGCGTCAGCCGCTAGTCGATGTGCATGAAGCCCAGCTCGGAGCGCCTGTGCACCATGCTGCGTTCAGCGATGAGGAGATCAGCAAAACCCTTGTCAGTATTGGTAAGGAGTGTATTGATGATGAGCTCAACTGCGGTGGGTGCGGTTATCACTCTTGCCGGGCATTGGCTTCGGCAATCCTAGAGGGAAAAGCAGAACGGAGCATGTGCGTCTCCTACATGCGGGCATTGGCTCAAAAGAAAGCTAACGCCATCTTCCAAACACTGCCCTATGCTTCGGTGTTGGTGGACAACAGCCTTCACATCATAGAGTGTAACCCCGAGTTTGTAAACCTTGGCGGCGAGGATGTTCGTGTGATCTCCGATGCGGTTCCGGGTTTGGCTGGTGCGCAATTGGGTTCCATCTTGCCATTTACAGACCTGTTCACGCGCGTTTTGGAGACAGGCGAGGATATCCAACGGCAGTATGTACGTTTCGCAGATACAGTGCTGAGCGTAACGATATTCAGCATCGAAAAACACAGCATTGTAGGAGCCATCCTCATCGATGTCACAGATACCGAGCTGCGGCGTAGTCAGATAGTAGATAAAGCGCAGCTAGTCATACACAACATGCTGGCATCGGTGCAGGATATCGCCTTCCGGCTTGGCAAAAACGCAGCGGAATCTGAGCTTATCCTAAACTCCATCGTAGATGGCTTTTCGGTCACCAAATACGACCAGGATGAGCCAAGATGAGTGTGTCATCATTCATTGAGGTGGGCAATACTCAGTTCTGTAAGCACAGTCAGAATATCGCGGGCGATGTGTTCCTATCGCGTAAATGTCAGCATGGCAGTCAAGTGATATCCGTACTTGCAGACGGGCTAGGGTCTGGTGCGGAAGCTTGCTCGCTGGCTTCACTGACCGCTCAGATGGCTATGGAATATGTAGCTGGCAACATCAGCACACCCAAGGCTGCCAGGATTGTGATGGATGCACTTCCGCTCTGTGCTGTACGTAAGATCAGCTATTCCACATTCACCATCGTTGACACGAACCTGCAAGGTGTGACGCGGATCATTGAGCATGGCAACCCAAGTTATGTGCTGCTGCGTGATGGTCAGTGCATTCGCCCCAAGAGTGAGGTCATATCCGAACCGCGGTGGAACGGACGGTATCTGTCATACACCGAGTTTAGTGCCACTTTCGGCGATCGCATTGTCATCATGTCAGACGGCATCACACAGTCAGGCATGGGCACATCGGCTTACCCATTAGGGTGGGGTGATGAACAGGTCTGCAGCTACCTATGCGAGCAAGTAAAACAGCAGCCGCATATCTCTGCACGCAGTTTATGCCAACTATTGGCTGAAAGAGCTGTTCAAAATGATGGATGGCGCGCGGGTGATGATATCACCTGCGGGATCGTCTATTTTCGTAAACCAAGACGAACGCTTGTGCTGACCGGTCCCCCATACGAGAAACAGAGTGATGTTCAGATCGCCCGCATGGCTGATACCTATGATGGCCGTCGTGTGGTGTGTGGGGGAACTACGGCAAACATCCTGGCTCGTGAGCTGAACCGTGAAATAACCATGGACATTATGGCTATCGACCCGGAGATACCAACCACATCTGATATGGATGGATTTGATCTGGTGACAGAGGGCTGCTTGACACTCAGCAAAACCGCACAGATGCTTCAGGATGCGCAGAAGCCGACGCGAATCAATGGCGCCTCAAAGCTAGTGGAAATGCTGCTGCAAAGCGACATTATCGAGTTTGTCGTTGGCACAAGAATCAACGAGGCGCATCAGAACCCCAATCTGCCGATTGAGCTAGATATCCGTCGTAATGTAGTGAAGAAGATCGCGGCTTTACTAGAACACCAGTATCTGAAAGAGGTGCATGTAGATTATGTTTGATCAAGATATGACCAAGAACAGCATCATCAAGGTGACTATCTGTACAGGAACGACATGTTACCTCATGGGTGCATCTTTTATACAGAGCCTTGCAGAGTGCCTAGATGACAAGATGATGCAGCGTGTTGAGATATCTGGAGCAACATGCATGGGATTATGCAAGAACAATCGGTATGGGCAGGCACCCTATGTGCGTGTTAATGAACAGGTGATTGCAGAGGCGTCAGTTCAAAAGGTCATCGATTGTATCACGGCGATTATCGGCGTGGAGGAGGAGCAGTAATATATGCACTTTGATAGTAATACCACTCGTATTCGACGGTCAATATATGTGCGCGTAGCGCAGTTGTGCTTTGACGGCGAGTTGTTGGAGCGCATCGACCGCGTTCCATATGATATGCGTCCAAAGGACAGCTCGCACCAAAGGTGTTGTGTTCATAAAGAACGCGCGGTGATTAAATACCGTCTGATGGCGATGTTGGGTTTCGGTGTTGAAGATGAAGTAG
>CAZFLA010000135.1:0-10041 GCA_964519405.1 uncultured bacterium | reverse complement strand
GTCAATAGACGATATCTCCACCAGGTCGGTAAATGTCTCGCAAATAGTAAAGATGCGGCGGGATGTCGCCCTGTAGAGCTCTGGGCGTGCTGTGATGACTTTGGCGTGAGGGCAGAGGCGTATCGCTTTGCTGTAGGCCATGGCGGAATGAACCCCATATTTGCGCACTTTGTAGTTCGCAGCGCACACAACCGAGCGCGTGCTGGTGCTGCCCACCACGATGACAGGATGCTCTTTCAGTTCAGGATCTTCTCGTTCTTCCACGCTGGCAAAGAACGCATCCATATCAAGAAGAAATATGATCCTGTCGGGTGTTTCCATGGGTTTTCGCTTTCGTCGGTCTTTTGAAGCGGCGGCTCTCTGTTCAAGTATAATCAGAAATGTAAGCTGGCTAAGGTTACTCGCATTCGATCGGCTACCCATGCAGGTGCCCTCGGTTTAGTAACACGAAGTATCTGCTCCCATGTTGTGATGAATTCCTTGAATTCATCGCGTTGAGACCCCTTCACAAGTCTGTCTATAGCACTCACAGTATCTGCATTCAGCGAACTAAGCAAGGTTTCCATAAAAAGCATGGACTGGCGTTCAACATCACCTGATGTAATTTCACAACCGTAGGCATACATATGGGGTAACTGAGACCGCCAAGGCTCACATGACCTAGCCAGAATCAGCCTGAATGCATCACTAAGGATTGCTAGTGCTGTGATTGTGAGGTTCTGAAATGACCTTCGATACCAATCGGCATTACTGACACAATTCCAGACATCTTCGATCGAGACTTGTTCTAGAGATACCATCACTCTCAGTGCCTTTGATATGAATATTTGGTCGCTTTCGCTTTTGTCAACAATATGCGATAATTTTAACAGTAATTCACTTGGTTCAACTAAGTGCTTGTTCTCAATGAGCAGTTGTGATAATCCTGATTTTAGTTTCGCATCTTCTATAGAGTCTACCCATTGTTCAACGATGGACGTAATGTCATTATCAAATGCATATACCGATTTGTCATGCTTACTCATACACAAAGGAAATGTATCATAAAAACACGTTGACAATGCTGTAAATATGGATTCTATATGAAACTCTGGCAGATAATGCTGGCTTAGCTTTATATATGGTAATCCAATCGTACACTGCAATGCTGTCGACCAGAGCATTTTGGTGTAATATGTAGCATAACGAAGACTTGACGAGGTGATATGCGGCTCGGTGATATCCCAAATGAGCTCAGACGCCACGCAGAATGGTTTCACAATATCTTCATAAAACTGTTTGGATAGTTCTCTGTGAGGACAGGTAACTGATGCAACCTGTTCAGCAACCCACCAAGCCAGATTACATATCTTTTCTCCATCATGGTAAGGGAGGTTATATTCGAGGTGATGAGTATAATGAATCGCGAGTTTACACCATAACGACCACTGTGCAGTATCCTCGTTCTCATCATTATCGATATTAATAATCAACCGAATCTCATCTAGTAGTCGTAAAGTCTGCTGTTCTGAAAGTAAGTTAGATAAACGAGTTAGGGCGACACAAAGATGATAACGCGGAAGTGGGCTTGGAGTGTTCTCAGCCCACAACCATAATTCGTCACTATCAAGGTTGCTCTGCTGATGTAAATCCATCCACTTAACGATGAGCTGTCCCATCGACAAATCGTCACTGAATGGTAGATAACCCAATCTTTGGTAATATTTTGAGCAGGCATCACACAGTGTTAATGAACCATCAACACATTGGCTAAGTATGTTCTCAATATCTTTACGCACATCAGATGGTTTTGATATTTCCAAACCTAATGCATTTAGCGAGGAAACATTCGGCATCAATACCTTAGGTAAATAGTCCTTCAGTCCCTCATCAAAGTTCGTTGATAAGCACTGTCTCAGACCAGCTAGATTGCTATAGAAGTCGTCATCAATGGCGTCGTAAATGTGAATAGCTGCCGGTTTCCATTTTTCATACAGGTTCGATGATAGTGCTTCACGCTCTTCGGATAATATGCCCTCTGTTTGCTGAGACAATATGCACAATCCACTTTTCTGTAGTTGGAAAAAATGCGATAGTGCTGTTGCTCTGACATGGTCATTTGTGTTGAAAAGGAGCTCAACAACACGAACCACCTTCCATTGGACAGTATCTCCATTTTCGCAGTAAAAGAGCATGGGGCCTGGTGGTGTGACAATGCGATCAACATGCTGAGTATCGCTTAATACATTGACTACTATATCCGATGCGTTTAAATTCGCAGACTGGTCAAGCAATCCATTGTGCTGTAGCACTGTCAGGGACCTGGCATCAATACTATTCACGCTGTGTAAAACACGTTGTGTCATTAGAGTCTTGATGATGCGTTTGCCTTGTTCGATTTCGACTTCAGGATCAGTTTTGCTATTTTCCATCGATAAATCTCGCCACTGTACAAAGATATTCGGTTAGGTTATCAACGCCCATCAACTCCGATATTGTCTTAATAGCTATCGCCGCTCGGTCAGTCTCTGATATGGCACATGAATGGAGTAATACAGTGTTAATGACAATTTGCGGTAAGTGTTGGGCCACCGTTGATCGCATGCTTTGCCCTAAACCGACAGGAAGAATGGGTACGAGTTCGGTTAGTGCCCACGACGTAAGTTTGGTTGCACTTTCGATAGTGAAATTGGTGTCTTTCCAGACCATAATCACAAACTGTACTATACTATCAATCCATGCCAAATAGAACTTTAATCCAATTAAGCTCGGAGGTTGGGTGGGTTCTTCTCCAATTGGTAACCCCTGATCACGCATACAATCCTGTACGTACCGAGCCACATCCTTTAGTGGCTGGCCGGGAGGAACCTGCATATACTGATCCACCATAGTTTTCAGCACAGTTGCAGGCATAACGATAAATCGATAACGCCAGTCGATCAGTTGCTTAAGTGCTATTGCTACATCATCTTGTTTGATGAGATTCGCGTTGCCCATCGCAACTATAAGGTCACTTGTCCCGAATGATGCACATAGGTCATGTTGCATGTTACAGGTTATAGTTTGGAGGACTCTATCGTCTGCGTACAAGGGTAATTTTTTCAGGTCCGCAAGAATATAAGACGCGAAGCCAGATTCAGGGAGGTTATCACCAAATCCTTCTGAGGTTGGATAACCGAGCTGAATATAACAAGGTTCATCCCTTACTTGTTTCCAAAGGTTGGAATGCCAATTCAGGACATTTTCACGGGCATTAAGATATCGTAAATCATACAACACCTGCGAATAGTCATTTCGTGATATGAAGACACAGAAAGCCTTCAGAAAAGGATCGATTAAGTTTTCGTTAACAATAGTTTTAAGTGTTGTCAAGTCAATAACCACTTTCTGACCTGTCACCAACTTCTTACGATCGGAAGCTGGGTCAGTCACGACATGGGACAACACTAATAGTCTTTGATATTGTTGATCATTAATGAACCCATTTTCATGCAGAACGATGGAAACTTCACGCAGTGAATACATACGTGTATTTGAGTGATCTTCTGCATATTCGTCGATGATCGGCATTTCATTGTCGCCATTATTTACCGACAATAGTTCTGCGTCGATGGCATGTTTAATTTGGTCAAGCGCAGTCTTCTGAGAAAGCTGGTGAAAGACCAGCTTGCCAGAGTTCTCTATGGACTGCTCAATGTAGATCGACGGTATGAATATCCTGTTGAAGTATTTTGCTGCGACATTAAGTAGATCCAATTGATGCAAGGTAATCAGTGATGATATATCAATTACAACATCACCAGTCTGTTTCGGTATAGGAATTGGTGACAGAGACAATTGATCATCAATGGTCTCTAAGCCAAAACCGTTGGTAGCGTACACTGCGTAAACCGCGCGCGTCATTGGGTCATCAGGTATACAATCTATCTGCTGTGTTTTAATGCTCCAACCCAGATATGGGACACGCTTAGTCATCATTTCAACCATTGTCCATGGCAATCTACCAAGAAGTACCTGCTCATGTACCTTGTTCATTTTCTCTATGTCTTGATACATAAGCTCTTTCACAGATTCGAGATCCATAAACCGGATAACTTCAGGACCAACCCGGTCGTCATCCTGCAACTGTTTCATCCTCATAATCGCTTCATGAGCAAGGGCCTCGTTATTTGAAGCTAAGCCAAGACTCCATAGTTCATACAGGTAGGCAGGTTCGTCCCAATAATGGTCTTTATATTCGATCAGCGAGTTGAAGGCTTCTGTTGTTCTCGACGACCGCATCAGGTTAGCTCGGTCAAGTATAGCTAGCAACGGTGGATTTGGCAATTTACATATTTCGTCGTATTCCCTAATTGCTTCCTCAGTGTCACCTGACCGCGCTAGACAGCCAGCGTAGTTTATCCTATGATCGGTATTTCCAGGCACTAGTTCCTTCAGTGTTTTAAGGTGGCTGAGGGCACTCTGATAGTCCATATTGTGAAGATATATCGCAGACACATTGGTATGTGCTTGGATGTCATTGGGCTGTAATAATAGCAATTGTTTTAGTGCATCTGTGGCGACCTCATATTGGTCATACCGGTAAGCGATCCTGGCAATCATCCTATAAATATCAGGGTGGTGCATATGGTCATTCGCTATTTGGTAGTGTTGGAGTGCCTCAATCCCGTTACCTTGTTGTAGAAGGTAGGTCGCATATATCTGTTGCCAGAGGAGGTTGGTTTCATCGTTGAGTTCGTCTAATATGACCCCTGCTTGTGTTGTTTTACCTTCACTGAGTAACGTGCTGGCCTCATACAACCGGATGGTTGTTGTATCATCACGTAATAGTGTCTTAGCAACCCGCTTAACTTCCGCTCTTTCATTCTCTCCGCAGACGTCCGAGACTTCTACTAAGGTATCAAATAGGTTCTTGCGCTCATCAGCCGATGATGCTTCATCAATCAATTGCATAGCAGAGCGAAACGCATCAATACTATTGCCAAGCAGAACACCGTCGACGTTAGCAGCCATCAACTTACATTCAAAAGATGAGCCATGTTCGCTTCGGAGCCGCTCAGGAAGGTTAGAGGGTGTGGCACGACCGCGTAATAATGCCAAATTGGCCAACATGATAGGAATCGGGTTTCGTGTGGCCAACAATTGGCTAAGTGTATCTATATCTTGGTGATGTTGTTGTAAATACGCCAGATACAGGGCAACTTGAATTGCCTTCGATTCAAGCTCGTTTTCAATGCGTTTCTGGGCGATGATGAAGTCTGTGAGTGGTTGAATAACCGAGCTTACGTCTTCAAGCAGAAGTAACTCATCTGGTGTTAATGATCCTGGGGTTGGCAGGATAGAGCCGTGGGACTTGCTGATACAATCAATACCAGCCTCACCATATCTCAAGAGACACCGGTGCCAACCATCAACACTGTCGTTGGATTTAGCCCAATCAAGTGTGCGCTTAGCTGGATTAAGCTCATTGTTCATGACCAGAGTGGCAATCGCCAGATCACACCACCGCTTGTCGGGATTACGATAACGAATGAGATCAGCTGCCTCAGTTATTCTGTCTGCGTCAATAAGTATCTGGAGCCTGCGCAGAATTGATTCTTTATCTGTTTTCTCTGCCAGTGTAGATAATGCTTCATGTGTCCTTATAGTCACTTCCGATGCTAAGTAATTCAAGTAGGCATGAAGTGCGCTAATAGTGGGTTGATTCTCACGCGAGATATCGAATTCGTTTGCATGCATCAAGTATAGACGTGCTCTCGAATAGTCAGGTAATTCGCTTTTTACGATAGATCGATTCCTTGCGACTACCGTCTCAACATCAATAAGCAAAAATAACAGCTTTATGGATAGTTCAGCTGGAACATCAACGATATCAGTATATAAACTATCATATGCGTCGTCGACGATTTTACAAGCCTTGTCATAATCGAATACCACCAAACAGCCATATATGTCATTTGTGAGTCGCGAGATATGCTCATTCAATAGACTTATCACTGCATCTTTATCAGCATGCTGTTTTGAAGAAATATCAGGAGTGTTTGGAGAGTTGATTGCAATGTTAAGCTTTGATTCAGTGTCGTTAATAATAGAAATGATGTTTTGAGGACTTAGTTTAACATTACTCATACCGGGTCTATCTATGTTAAGATCACCGACATTCTGAACATTGGTGGCATTTATCTGCATGTTTGTGACGGCTTTTGTATACGATAAACTGGGTCTACCATCATCAGGTCGGCTTGGTTCTGGCAAGGCCTCTATTAATACCCGTGCATATGCTGCAGCGATCAGAGCCGCATAGTTATGCCAAGAATCACCCTTATTCCCATTACAGTAGTCACAGGTGCCTCGTACTACGAAATAGCCAATCCCACCAAACCATGTTGAATCGGCTATACCCGAGCCTTCCATTTCTATTGCCTTAATTTGAAACTCATCACGCAGGCTGTCCCGCCGTGTGTAGTTTTTCAGAAGTATGTTTGCGGACCCGATTGGACCATGAAAAACACGCGGTTTATTAGCTCGCCCTTGACGCTTTGGGTCGCGAGGATGGATTGTAGGATCGGCTTCATCAGGTGAATCCTTGATCACGTCAGTTTTGGCTGATGGTCGCTTCCAATCATTGCCAAGCCTGCCGATATTTACATCTATAATGTCGTCCCATGGGTATTGTCCTAACTTTTCGTATGCCTCAAGACGTTTGGCAGTTTCTAAAAATGCAGCCGAGGGAGGACGTGGTGGATTGCGAGTTTCATGTTCTTCACGTGAGTCGACTAGCGTATCTTTGCCAAGATCATATTGGATCACGCCTTTTCGATCCACTACCACAATGTCCCCCAAGCGAACATGGTCATCGGCTTTGTCGAGATTCGGAACTGCACCTGCAATTCCCACCATTACTATATCTGTAACCATGTGGCAATGCGATTTTAGGGTTTGGGCTCGAATAGCTGCCATGTTATTCGCCATGTCTGCCATCATGGCGACGGCAACGACGTGCTTCCCTACACGAGCGAGTGAGTATGTACACCCAGCACCAGATGGAGACGGAACGCTAATTTCAGGTTCGCACTCAAAAACCCTTATTACTGCAGCATATTCCTCGGATAATGCGGTAATGACACCAATTGTAGCTTGGTTCGGTTGCAATCGATCGGTATTTTGCATAAAAAGCACGTGATCCTTAACTAAACGGTGGAATATCTCAAAACCGGCTATGCCTATAGTGGTATCAATGTACCAGCCATTTATCTCTATCTATATGATACAAAAAGGTTCCATGACATTAACGCAATTGGTAATTTTAAGTGATGTCCTCCCGAATGACGCGTGCGATATGGTGGCTTGCAACCAACATAGTACTCTTAGTAATTGATATCACATCACAGAATTGATGCTTGAAATTAGAAATATGATACCTATCAAATATGATTTTCCAGCCTACACTTGCCCGCGTGACTTCTTCGGCCAGCCCATGCGTCCCAGCACCGAATACACCGTCGGTGGGATCATCGGTCGCGAGATCAGCTCGACGGCTTGAAGGGGTATCGCTTGATGTCGTGCTGTGGCGGCGCTGGCGATGGTTAGCGCCTTGCGAACGCCATATGCCATACGCCCCAACTGCTCCAACGGGATGCCGTTAACAGCTAGCCCTTCGGGCATACTCAAACCACCCAGCCAGTTGAAGCCAACTTGCGCGGCAAAGCACTGACAAATGCGCAGGCTTGCGGCATTATAAGCGGCATCGGGAAATCCGCCGTTGGCGATAGCCACAAAATCTGGATGGTTGGCGGGGTTCATTTCGGCTCTGCGATCGTATATGATCTCCATCAATCGCACAACCGTAGCAGGGGGTGAATCCGTGTAGGTGGGGAAGCTAAACACCACCAAGCTGCAATGGCTCAGCGTCTCCATGATCGATTCGCGATCGTAAATCAGCCCTACCGCCTGCTCCACGTTCACAGTGCTGCACCGAAGTCCAAACCTGCTAAGCCCCTTGGAGAAATCGGCAGCGAGTGAACCCGATGTGCCGCCTCCGGGGCGTGGACTGCCAACAACGATCAGTGCATCAACGCCATTCATGAGATCACACCCTCCAGCAGCTCGTTCACCAAGGCCCCGATCACTCGCGGAGTGGGCAGACCGCTTAACACGGCGGAATTGCACCGCAGACTGCCGAAGTTCAACCCATTACGCCGACACAACTCTTTAAATGTAGCTTCTTGCTCCGCGTCTTCCGTTGATATGAGGCCGATGATGCACAGCCGAGGCAGATAGTGTGAGTGCCTGCCCGGTGCCGGACCAGTTTGACTGCGCATGTAGTTCGGCGAGAGGTTATAAAGCAGACGGTCGAGAAAACTCTTCATTAACGAGGAATGGCAGCCAAAGCTGATGGGTGATATCAGCACCAACAGATCAGCATTTATGGCCGATTGCGCGACAGCAGCCCAGTCATCACCATGTCCGCAGCTCCACTGGGTGGTCACCGAACAGGATTTGCACATTTTGCAAGGCTCCATGTGCTTTTCGCGCAGCGTCGTTACGCTGGCCGCATATCCACTGCTGGCCAGCAGCGATTCTAGGCAGCGTATAATGACGCCGATTTCTGATGATGTTTCTATTTCACCGTTGATGATTGCAGCCTTCATGTCAACATATTCACCACATTTGAGGCAGGTTCCTTCATCTGCGTGTTATGTTGGCTGCAATGCTAGATTCTACTTATCTGACTGATATCTTCCCAAAAACTCGGCAGAGAACTCAGCTAGTCGCTGTTCTTCTATCGCGGTTCGGATATCGTTCATCAGCTCATGCAGGAAATAGAGGTTGTGGTATGTGGCGAGACGCGCCGCCAATATCTCTTTGGCGACGAACAGATGGTGGATGTATGCCGCGCTGTAGTTGCGGCAGACGGGGCATTGGCACATTGGGTCTACAGGGCCAAAATCCTCGGTATACCGGCTGTTGCGCAGGTTCATGCGGCCGTAGTGGGTCATCATTGCGGCGTTTCTAGCCAGGCGCGTCGGCAGAACGCAGTCGAACATGTCTACTCCGCAGCTCACCGCGTGCAGGATGTCTTCAGGTTCACCGACACCCATCAGGTAGCGCGGTTTGCTGTCGGGCAACAGTGGAGTGGTATGGCTCACAGTATGGAAGATGGATGATTTTTCCTCACCCACGGCCACACCGCCAATGGCGATGCCGGGAGTGTCCAGTTCCGCGATGGCTTCAGCGCTTTGTGCGCGCAGATCATCGTGAATGCCGCCTTGAACAATGCCGAAAAGCACCTGACCGGGATTGGGCAGCAGCACATCCTCGCCGCGCTGCCATTCCTCACGAGCCAGATGCCACTCATCCACGCATCTTTTCGCCCAGCGATGGGTGCGTTCCATGGCCTCTTGAGCTTGTTGCTTTGTGCAGGGGTTCGGCGCGAGCTGATCAAAAGCCATCATGATATCACTGCCCAAGGCGTTTTGAATGCGCATGGCTCGCTCGGGAGTGAATAGATGCTTTGAGCCATCGAGGTGGCTCTTGAATTCCACACCGTGTTCATTGATGGTTCGCAGCTCTTGAAGTGAGAAAACCTGAAAGCCGCCGGAATCGGTGAGGATATTGCCCTGCCAGTTGATGAACCCGTGCAGTCCGCCGGCACGGGCAATAAGCTCATGCCCCGGCCGCAGATAGGTATGGTATGTGTTGCATAAAATGATAGGAAAGCCGAGTTCACTCAACTCTTGTTGAGTCATGGCCTTTACCGTGCCTTGCGTGCCGACAGGCATAAATACTGGTGTTTTTACCAGCCCATGCGGCAAACTAAGTTCTCCGCATCGTGCTCTGCCGCAGCGCGAAGTTACGGAGAACTGGGGTAAAGGCGGTAGTTCTGGCACTTGACTATAGACTTACGGATAGAATTTCGATATTGAAAGACCGGCCGTCTCCTTCAATGGTGATGGTCGTACCCTCTTTTTGGCCAATGAGGCTGCGTCCCATGGGCGAATCTGCGGATACGTAGTCGTAGTCAACATCATCTTCATCGCCGGAATCTACGGTGTCCACCAG
>CAZFLA010000134.1:3734-10062 GCA_964519405.1 uncultured bacterium | reverse complement strand
CAAGCAGCAGCGCAAAAGGCGTCGATATGACTATAGCCATGAAAAAGCTCGCCGTGCCCGTAAAGCCCAGCTCTATGGAGATGGTGGCTCCCAGCAGCCCTGATATTATGCCGAGCGGCAGCCCGAAATTAAGGCCGCAGCCGGAATGTATCATGGGCACCATCTGGTATCTCGTGAGTGTGCTTGCGCGCACCAACACATTCATCATGTGGCCGTATTAAAAAGATCGGGGCGCAGCATCAACTGCGCCCACTTCCTCTTCCTCTTCTTTCCTGTAATTATTTCCCTTTTATATGAATCAACAGTAACCTATTCGCATGTGAAATGGTCATTATTTTCTGTAAGCGTATCTTTTTCATATGAAAGAAGGGTGATATGTTCGATCCAACTAAAGGTCAACAATTCGCGTTAGATCTCGTACGTGCTTGCTACCAGAATGGTCATAACCTGTGCATCTGCCCATATGGAGTGAAAAGCTCACTGAGCATGGTGATCAACGGCGCAAAGGGACGCACATTGGATCAGTTGGCGAAGACGCTGGGCTATCCCACAGCGGACGTGGGTGCCATCAATCAGCATTGTCAGCAGCTAGCGGATGCCCTCAAGTCGGGCAGCAGCGATGATATGATGACGGTCGCCAACGCCTTGTGGTTATCCACTCTTGATAAAGCCAATCCCACCTACGTTAGGCGAGTTAAGTCTGCCTACCGAGCAGATGCCAACACCGTCAATTTCGCCGATCGAGCGGCTACCGAAAAGATCAACCGGTGGGTTAAAGACAAAACCCATGGTCGTATTACCAAGATGAACGCCCGAATCGACCCCAAAAATACCGCCGCGCTCATCACAAATATTGTGGACTTCCTAGGTATTTGGCAGTATCCATTTGATCCTCACGATACTACTCCGCAGCAGTGGACAGATGTTTACGGACGTTCCAGCCAAGTGATGACGATGAGTGGAATTAAACGTTTTGTGGATTATTATCCAGGTGGTGACATCTGTGCAATCCCAATGCCGTATCGTCAAACGGATTGGAATATGACCCTCATGATGCCTCTGGACATGAATATCCAGCAGTTCGTCAACAAAATCACCGCGGAAAAACTGAAGTATGTCAACGGTCATTTCATACATGACCTGTCATCTATATATGTGCCGCGTTTTGAGATATCTACTGAACTCGACCTTATTCCATCGTTAAAGTCATTAGGATTAACCGAGCCCTTTAGTCCGAATGCTGACTTAAGCGGGATGTTTGCCAATAAGCGGCAGGGCAGTTCCCTATCGCCTGTCATGCAGCAATGTCGGCTAACATGCAATGAAAAAGGAACCAGTGCAACCGCATTTACACTAGATGGAGTACTAAAAGGCGAACTTGATCAACTGCGGTTCAACAAGCCGTTTATGTATGTTATCCAGCACAGTGTCACTGGCGAGGTGGTATTTGCAGGGGTGGTGTGCAACCCAAATACGAAGTCGTAGGTCTTGGGCGATGTGTTCGGTGGCCCGTCCTGTGACGGTGTGGCAAGTTTAGTAATTAGCGTTCATTTGTGTCATCTGCATTAGTGTTCTCGGGAAACTAAACCGCGGATGAACGCGAATTTACGCGAATGGGAATCATCGGGCAGATTCTAGTGCGACCCTGCATGGGCGGAGCTACATATACTAGATTCCAGAAGATGCGCTGCAGATTATCTGCGTTCATTAGCGTTCATTTGTGTCATCTGCGTTAGTGTTCTCGGGAATCCAAACCGCGGATGAACACGGATATACGCGAATGGGAATCATCGGGCAGATTCTAGTGCGACCCAGCATAGGGGATGAGTTTCAATGTGAGCATAGATGCGCCACACACCAATCATCGGATGCGTGTGTACCTTGCTGCCTCCCCTGCGCCGGTCGGAGCGCAGCGACACCGGCCGCAAATGATCAGCCGTGCGGTGCAGGAACCCCTTAGGGACGCCAGTCCCGTGGGGTGACTAAACCCGCGGCGGAATGGCTAATTTTGCAATTGGCTCATTTGTGTCATCTGCGTTAGTTTTCTCGGGAAACTTAACCGCGGATGAACGCAGATATACGCGAATGGGAATCATCGGGCAGATTCTGGTGCGAGTTAGAATGGGCGGCACCATGGCAAACTTGCCTAATCAGCCTAATCAGCCTAACCCAGCAAAACACCCGCAGGGATTTCCTTCGGCGTTGGTGAATGCTACGGCATCCATCATTCCGGAGGCCTTTTTATGTTACTGCGAGCTGTATTGCTGGGAAGTCTGTTGTTGAGTGCGGCTGCTGTGAGTTCACAAGCGGCGCAAGACAAACAGTTGGTGCTGGTGCGCGACGGTGTGGCGCAGGCGACCATCGTGGTGCCTGCCAACGCTTTGAAAGTGGAGCAGTTTGCCGCGCAGGAGCTGCAATACCACATCAAAAAGGCCACTGGAGCCACGCTGCCGATATCAACGGAAGGCAACGCCTTGCCCGAGACAGCTCAGATAATCATCGGAGCAAGCAACGACGCGAAGTTGGCGGGTTTAGACGGCCAGAAGCAGGCTCCGAATGGCTTCATGATCAAGCGGTTGGGCAACAAACTATTCATGGTGGGGAATGATAGCTCGGGCGATATCATGGACCCTTACGGCCTGACCCAGGACTGCTGGGCGCGCATGGGTAGTTTGTTCGCGGTATATGAGTTCTGCGAAAAGCGGCTGGGTGCTCGGTGGCTGTGGCCAGGCGATCTAGGCACAGTGGTTCCTCATCGCAAGGAGCTTCAGATCGGCACATGGAGCCAAAGCTGGAATCCACCGCTGGTGCATACCCGGCTGCGGGACTCCGGGCCGTATCATGGCGCACCAAGCGCCTGGAGCTCTGCCGAAGTGGGTATGGATTTCCGCCGGCAGCAATCCCTCTGGCAGCGTCGCAACCGCATAGCGATGGGCGTGAATATGGACATCCACCATGCCTTCACGTCGTGGTGGAACGAGCTGGGGGCCACGCGTCCGGAGCTCTTCGCGCTGTTGCCTGATGGCACACGCCGTCCCGACCCAACGTATCATAGCGCACCTGAGTTGACATCGATGTGTATCAGCAATCCGCAGCTCACGCAGGAGATCATCGCGCGCTGGAAGGCGACACGCAGTGCTGAGGTGCCAAATGTGGACATCAGCGAGAATGACACACCCGGTAAGTGCTGCTGTCCTAATTGCTTGGCGTGGGACGCGCCCGACCCAGAGCACCCTGAGCTATTCACTAGTCGGGTTGAGCGTGCGAAAAAGGCCTTTACAGCACAGACGAAACCCGACTGGATAGGCTGGAGCACCGAGCTGGGCAGCCTAAGCGACCGTTACGCCCGGTTCTACATGACCGTGCTGGTGGAGGCACGAAAAGTTGACCCCGAGGCGTGTGTGATGGGTTTTGCCTATGCCAACTACTGGAAGCCGCCCTATCAAACCAAACTGGATCCACATGTGATCATTGGCATCGTGCCTAACCATATGTTCCCGTGGACGAAAGAGGACAGCGATGATTTCCGCAAGCAGTGGGATGGTTGGGCTAAAACCGGCTGCCGATTGATGCTGCGTCCGAACTACACACTAGAAGGTCAGGGAATGCCCATCAACTACGCACGGCAGTTGGCGGATGAGTTCAACTACGCGGCAGAGCGTGGTTTGGTCGCCACCGATTTCGACTCGCTGATCGGTCAGTATTCGGCTCAGGGTTTAAATATGTATACTCTGGCACGCCTGCAGAACAACCCAAAGATGCACTACGACATCATCCTTAAGGAATACTGTCATGCGTTTGGTCCGGCTAGTACGCAGGTGAAGCGCTACCTGGACTACCTGGAGCAGGTGTGCTTGACCATGGATATCAAAGCCTACAAGAAGGCGTGTGAAGCCACAGGCGGTGACTGGGCAAGGTTCAACCGCGTAGCACGTGTTATTTTCACGCCGGAGATTATGTCAAAAGCTCAGCAGATGATGGGTGACATCCTGAAAGCCGCTGCGTCAGATGAACTGGCGCTGCAGCGTGCGCAGTTCCTGCAGGTGGGACTACAGCAGGCGGATCTGGCCTTGAAAGCTCAAGATGCATTTGAAAACTACCAAAAGACCGGCGATATCCTGCCGTTTGGTAAGGCGTTGAACATACTCGATTCCGCTCGGGCCAAGGTGGATTCCCAATATGTGGCCAGCATGGGTTATCTTGTATGGAGTGAAAGCGAAACCTGGCCTCGGCAGTTTGCGCGTTTCTACTACGGTGAGATGCGTCAATTGGCCGACACATGGGCATTTACTTGGGATCCCGATCGCATCGGCGACGCGAAGGGATACAGCAACGAGGTGTATGACACCTCGGGGTGGCTCAAGATGCATGTCGATGCTCCGTGGGATGATCAGCCGGAAGGCAAGAAATGGGTGGACGATCACCAAGGTGTGGCGTATACTGGCCTCGGATGGTATCGCACGGAGTTTAAAGCACCAGAACAACAGAGCGGAGCAAAGGCAGTATTGGTGTTCGGCGCCGTCGATGAGGCTTGCACTATCTGGCTTAATGGCAAATTGTTAATCGACCGCCCTTACCCGTACCAGGGCAACACCATGTCTTGGCAGGAGGCGTTTGAGGTCGATGTCACCGACAGCTTGCGCTGGGGTCAGAGCAACAGCCTCAGTGTAAAAGTGCTGAACACTGCAGGCAAAGGCGGTATCTGTAAACCTGTGTGGTTACGGATCACGAAATAGAAGAAGAGGAATGCTAATGCATAATATGGGCAATACTGGCCGGATCACCGGCGCGTTTATAGATGAAATCACGTTTGATATCGGCAGTTTGAACTACGGTGCCGATGACTGGCGCCGCGACTTTGAGGCGATGGCGTATATCGGCATTGATACGCTGATCATCATCCGCGGTGGTCTGGAAGACCAAGCGGTGTTTCCGAGCCGCGTTGTTGGTAATGAATACGACCCTGACTTGGCAAAACTCTTCCTTGATGAAGCCGCTAAACACGGCATGAAGCTGTTTTTCGGAACATACGACAGCGGGTTGATATACACCGGCGGACTTCAGCTGATTGATAATGAGATTGACCTCGGCAAGCGGTTCGTAGACGAGGTGATGGAGCGCTATGGCGACCATCCGGCGATGTATGGCTGGTATATCTGCCACGAAGCTCACAGCAACAAGCCTGGCTGGAATCGCCTCTTCCGCGAGATGGCGACCTACTGTAAACAGGCAACGCACAACAAACCGGTGCTGATATCACCCTACTTCCCAGGTAAAATCGTGGGTGATTCCGCCTATATGCCGCCAGAAAAGTTTGCGGCAAGCTGGCGTGAGCTGCTGGAAGGCACTACTGGGCTTATTGACATCATGGCCTTCCAGGATGGCACCACTCCGCGCAATGAATATGTCAGCTATATGGAGCAAGTGAAACTGCTCAGCGAAGAGTTTAAGATTGAAAACTGGGCAAACATCGAAGCGTTTGATCGTCACATGAGCTATCATTTCCCACCGCGCGACATCCGGGTTCTCACCCGCCGCATGCGCATGGCGGAGCCATTTGTCACCAAGCAGATTACATTCACGTTCAGCGCCTTCATGAGCCCGTTCAGCACATTCCCAGGTGCGGCCAACTTATACCGGCGTTATTGCGAGCAGGTTTTGGGCATACCTAGCCCATATTAGCGTTTCTCTGACGGATCAGTCCGATCCGACTGATCCGTCAGACCCGTCGTATTGGACTAGTTAATTAAAACGCTGAGGAGGCATCTTGCATGGAATTCACGAAACCCTATTCGGCCCGCGTAGCGGAGGCTAATGGCCGCCTGGGACTGCTCATCAACAACCAGCCGGTGCCACCCATTATCTACGCGCTCACCGAGGGCGGGCGCTTCACATGGGAAGAAACCCCAAAACACAACCTGGAGCTCTTCGCTAAACTGGGATATACGCTGTATCAAATTGATATCTGGTTTCGGGATGTATGGCTTGAGGGTGATGTGCTGGATTGGGCGACGATGCGCAAGCAGCTTCAGGGCGTTACCGATGTTTGCCCCAAAGCCGCCGTGTTCATCCGCATTCATGTGGATCCTCCGGCATGGTGGATGCTGCAGCACCCCACTGAGTGCGTAAAATACAACATTCGCGATGTCGAAGGCGATAAATACGCGCCATATGAACCGTGTTTGGCATCGGAAGTATGGCAGGAACAAGCCGATAATATGCTGAAGCGGTTCTGTCAGGATCTGGCTGCGATGCCCGAAGGCGCACAAGTGATCGGTCTGCACCTAGCCGGAGCCTTGTATGGTGAATGGCACTACTGGAAGTTTTG
>CAZFLA010000134.1:0-3724 GCA_964519405.1 uncultured bacterium | reverse complement strand
CCCGACGCCAGTGAATGCATGACTCGTCATTGGCGCAGTTGGTTGAAGTCCAAATACCACACCGACAGCGCACTGCGTAAAACTTGGGCTGACCAGTCGGTTACCCTCAACAACGCCATACTGCCGACCTCGGCTGAACGCCAGAACACCTGCTGTGGCGTGTTTCGCGATCCGCAGCGCGAACGCAAGGTGATGGACTATTACAAATACCAGCATATTTGCGTTGTTGATGCCATCCTTAAGTTCAGCCACACGATCAAAACAGCATGGCCGCGTCCGTGTGTGGTCGGGTTGTTCTATGGCTACTTTTTCTGCATGGTAGAGATGAGTGTGGCTGACGGCGGCCACTTGGAGCTTCAGAAACTGCTAAAAAGTGCCGATATTGACTATCTCAGCGGGCCGCTTTCGTATGATGATACGGTTCGCGCGGCTGGCGGAACGGGGCAGATACGCGGCTTGGAAGAAAGCCTCCGGCTGCATGGCAAATTGTGGCTGAGCGAAACTGACCATGCCTCGCACCTTGGTGACGCATTCAAACGGAACCCGCCAAAAGTGCCCGCCAATATGCAGGAGACCATCGCCTTTCATCGCCGAAACTTCAGCTACGTTCTGACGCATGGAACCGGGTTATGGTGGTATGATTTCGGGCCGGAAGGGGCTGGCGGTTGGTGGGATCACCCAGATATCCAGGCCGATCAAGCCAAACTGAAGCGGATATATGATCGCGTCGCCATGCGGCCGTATAAGAGTGTGGCTGATGTGCTGTATGTGTATGATCTTGAGTGTTTCTACGGAATGGCGACTACTCACAGCAAAAATGACCCCATTTCATATGCCGCCGTAGACCTCAGTGCAGCCGATGCTTTGCACACTGGCGCTGCCATTGATAAGCTATTTTTGCATGACCTTGAGCGTGCTGACTTGGATAAATACCGTGTAGTCGTTTTTGCCAACTGTTGTCAAATGAACCCTAAGCAGGTTAAATTCGTCCGAAACATGGTATGCCAGAATGACCGCACCGTCATATGGTATTACGCGCCTGGTTATTCGGATGGAAATCAGCTTCATAACGCACGGTATATGTCAAAAATGACTGGAATAGAGTTAGCTGACTTTGCTTGTTCTGAGAAGCCAATGATAAAACCTCTGAATGATAATGGTTACGAAGTAGATGGGGTGGTATCGCCGCTGTTCAAGGTTGTTGATCCTAACGCAGAGCCACTGGGACATTACCAGCCAGGTGAATCCGTCGGATTAGCAAGGAAGCGATGTCCAGGATTTACGTCTGTATACAGCGGTCTGCCTATCTTAGGATGCGATGTATTACGCGATCTGTTCCACTCGGCAGGAGCACACATTTATGACACATCGGGTGATGTGTTCATGATAGATAACCAGTCGATATGTATCCACACCGTACGTGGTGGTACGCGGCGGATTAAAATGCGGGACGGACGTGAACGAGTTTACAACATAGCAGCTTGCAGCACGATGATTGCTGACGCTGCTACGGGAAGAGTGCTTATATGCTAAGCACGCTAAAGGGTCTACTGCATGAAGTTATCGGAATTTGCACGTCAAATTGGCGTGTCGCCAACCACAGTATCACAGGCTTTACACGGCACAGGCCGTGTTAGTCTGCGTACACGCAGCTACGTAAATGAAATGGCGCGTAAGCTTGGTTACGCGCCAAACACCCATGCCAAACAAATCGTAACTAGCCGCAGCAACATCGTGGCACTTTATCATACCGATCAGGATGTCTTTACGGATGGGTTCTTAGTGGAGCTTACCCACAGCATTCAGCACCAACTTAAAAAAGGCGGTTATGGGCTGCTGCTTGATGCCGCTGGTGACTTCAATAACCTGAATACTCCGTTCAACCGTTGGGTGGCCAGCAGAGCCGTGGATGGTGCATTTATCATCAAAGGAGCGGCTGACTGCAGCCGTTGGCTGTCGCGAATGCAAGCATCAGGTGTGCCCATGGTTTCATTTGGCGAAGTTGATGATCTGTGCGATCCATTAGTGAGTTGTTATTGGCCTGATGACCGTCCTGCGTATGTGGAGCTGGTAAAGACTCTGTATGCCCTAGGTCATCGCCGGTTTGGATATATCGGAACATTGGCAAGTGATAAAACGGAATTAACTGTGCGCAGTGTACTGGAGGGCCATGGGCTAACTCTGCACGACTCCAATGTGCTGCATCAAGTCATTACACTGGCTGACGGTATCGAGGCTGCCGAGTATCTGCTGTCGCGCGATGAACGGCCGACGGCAATTATCTGCCGTAAAGATGATACGGCGATGGGGGCTTTGTTAGCTGCGCGTGACATGGGGTTGTCGGTACCCAATGATCTCTCTATCATTGGTCATGACAATATTTCCGTTGCAGACCTGACAATACCGGCACTGACGACAATTGATGTTGACTTCGCTCGGTTGGGTGAAAAAGCTATGGATTACCTTAGGTTCCAGTTTACGCACCCCAACGAACGACCTGAGACAACAGTCGATACCGCTAAGCTGGTGCTGCGAGCAAGCCATGGCCCTGCTCCGGCACACTAGCAATCAGCAGGCCGCACGCGACTAGTTCCTTCTTGCCGTCAGTGCCATGTGCACTGACGGTAGGTATCTATGATGATATGCTTCGTTATATTCAGAGGATATTTATCTAAGCAACAGACCCTTGATGTGTGTTAGACTAACCCTGAGATACTGTGTAAATTGAGTAATTTGAGCATTAATTGAACAACAATACACCCATAAATAACTACCATAAATCGCTGGCAATTATCTGGAGCTGGGATAGTGAACTCAGTCAGAAAGAAATTGCCGAACAACTGCAGCAATTCGCTGACTGTGGCGTGTCTCAGGTCATGATTGAGTGGGCTGCTGGTGGCTGCGCTTTTTGGAGCGAGAAGTGGCATCATTGCTTTCAAGCGGCATTAGTGAAGGCGCATTCTTTAGGACTGCATATTGTATTGCGCGACAGTAACCTCCATACCAATGCTCCTGAGCCTGGTCTGGTTGACAGCGCAGGTGTAGCTCGTTATTTGAATTATAAACTCATCGTCGTCGGTAAGGGTGAGCGTATCGTGGCTCCATTACCGGAAGGCGAACTTGTCGGAGCGCGAGCTTACCGTTTGGAGAACGGCCAGATATCAACTGATCACTCCATCTGTTTGGATGATTACAATGAGAACGGCATTTTGAATTGGGTGTGCACATTCGACCTTGCGTTGGTTACGATGTTCTGTTCCACTCCTGACGGTGTGTGCAGCTGCAATCAATTCATATTTGATGATTTTAGATTACATAACTTAGAAGCCAAATTAGCCGATATTAAACGAAGATATCACAGCTGGTTGGGGAGCACACTTAACGGCATCGCACTCACTGTAGCGGCATGTCAGCATACTCTCATGTGGACAACGCAGTTTCCAGAGCAATTTAGCCTTCGCACCGGATATAGCCTCATCGACCATATGGCATTGCTGGTTGTCGATGGTAATAACTGCGAAACAGTGCGCCGAGATTATCACGATGTAGCCGGCGACCTCATCATCGAAAACTTCCTGGAGCCTGGCCGTAAGTGGATACACAACACCGGTTTGCGGTTATATGGCGGCCTTAGTTGGGAAGAGAACGGCGACACGCTGGACAGCCTCTCATTAAACCGCATGAGGCTGCTGCGGCATGTCGACAGTGCGCTTGTTGAGCAGGT
>CAZFLA010000133.1:0-10071 GCA_964519405.1 uncultured bacterium | reverse complement strand
ATGCGGGATATACGACCTCTGCCACAGCTCCCAAGCGCGCTGCCTGTCACCTAATCGAGCATGAAGAACAGCCAGTATGGAGTATCCCATAGCTGGTCCACCTTTATCGATCTTCTGTTCGTAGTAGTCTAGGTCGGCGCGTACCTTGCTCTCTTCGGTAACAATCTTCAGCGGATATGCCAACAGATTAGCATCAGCCTGCTTGATGGTTTCACCGTTGTATGCTGCATGGTCCTTGGTGACACCATCATCAAAAGTAGGTATCACTATGCGATCAGCCGTGTCACGCCAAGATGGATCAGCTTTAGCCCTTAGCTCCTTAGCGGCACGGTCGGCAATCCTCAGCAGCGTGATGGCACTGCCGTTGGTGAAGGCGTTGTCATCAACATTTTGAGCGTATTCGTCGGCACCAACGACGTGCCTGATGTGATATTTACCCTGTTCGTCGGCATCAACACGGCTCACCCAGAAATCCGCCGCTTCACGAATCAGCGGGAAACCTGTTGATTTAAGCCATGCCTTATCGTGGGTGATGAGGTAGTAGTTCCATGCCGCGATGCCCACATCTGCTGTGATGTGATGCTCAAAGGTGCCAGTCAACGCCCATGTTGGGGTTGCTTCCTCGCCCGTATTATCCGACTCCCATGGGAACATCGCACCTGCATAACCGAAGTTGGCCGCCTTTTGTTTTGCCTTAACCAATCGGTCAAATCTGTAGTCGATGAATGTCTTCGCAAAGTCGGGTTGAAGCAGCAGCATGGGCGGATACATCCACAACTCCATGTCCCAAAACAGATGGCCGTTGTATCCACGCGCAGATAGCCCCATCGGCGGTATGCTCAAACGCGAACCAGCCAGTGAATACGAGTATAGGTTGAACAGCGCAAAGCGGATGTCCCGCTGTGACTGAAGATCACCCTCCACCTCGATGTCGTGCTGCCAGAGTTTATCCCAAGCTTTTGTGTGGTTCGCCAGCACGGTCTCTTTTCCTTGAAGCAGTATCGCGATGCAGAACCGCTCAGATTCACTCTTTGGATCGACAAAGTCGGGTTGTGCACAAACCGACCCCGCAAGGCTGAACTTCAGTGTTTGCCCAGCATCAAGTTTGCCTTCAAAGCCCGAACCAACCAGCTGATTGTTCTCACTCCATGCATGTGCCTTCTGGTCATTAGGCAAGAGAAACACCGACGTTGCGGCTACAGAATAGCCATTTACAGCCGTCTTCGCTCTGGTTTGATACAAAGCCATGATTGTAGAACCATCACGCAAGGCTTCATAGCTGTTCACAGAATCCACAAGATCCTCAGGCACATCCATACGGTTGGAAACACTGTATTCCACGCCCTGCAGTGCCGATATCTGAATATCCATCAGTCCGGCATATGGGATGTTCCGAAGGGCGTAGGTGGTCACCTGCACTTCAACTTTGTCATCATAGCTGAACCATGTCGTTAAGCAGGCTTTCTTCATATCGAGCTGCTGTTTCCAGTCGCTCATGTCCGATTCTTCTATCTTTTTGCCATCTACCACCAACTGCAGATTAGCGAAGACGATACCGCACACAATCTGACTGACACCAAGCGGGTCACCTTTGTCGTAGATGTTATTCATGACGATGTGACTAATCCGAAATGGATTATCGGACAATGTCATGCCGATGCGTCCGGTTCCTAATGTCGGTGGATTATAGCTGCCGCGGTTGTCGGCGTTTAGCACCCATCCGTCTTGTTTGCTCTCTGCTGCTAGCGTAGGTGACGCAGTGGTCACCATGACCACCATCAACAATATTAACGCGATGAATTCACACATCACATAAATCCCACTTTTGTTCATATGTATAAAACCTCAGTTTAATTATCAAGCAAAACTACCAAATAAGCGAATAGCAATCAATTAGCATTGCGGTGATGGTGCACTA
This sequence comes from uncultured bacterium, assembly GCA_964519405.1. Lineage (GTDB taxonomy): Bacteria > Armatimonadota > HRBIN16 > HRBIN16 > HRBIN16. Next base: position 8,153 of record CAZFLA010000133.1, on the reverse strand, counting down.
TCTATACGATGACAGATTAAGCTTATCCAGCATAACGTTAGCAGAATACGCCATTCCTCACTAGATATTGGGAGCAGACCAACTGAATATCTTTGGCAAGTCAGCGAATAGTGTCGGCTGAGTGCATTCAGGCTGTGATTTCCCGCAGAGCTGCCATTCTATGTAGTCCAGCAGTAGGTGCCAGTCTTCAGCACTGTGTTCATGATCACCTTCACGATAGTGCAGCTCCAGTTTATCTTCTGCGCCTAGATACCGGTATACTTCAGCAGTTGCCCGATGTGTCTGCCAAGTGCCGGTGGGATTAGCCCACAGATCACCTAACGCTTCGGTGCAGAGCAGCGCTCGCGGTGCAACCAACGCCTTCAAAAAGTGCTGATCAAAGGGCAGTGTGCTCTCTTTTCCTACATACTGCTGCAGCTTCGGTCCAAACCAGAACGGAAAAGCCTTCAGGATATCAGAGAGGTGCTCTGCTTGTTCTCCATGCCATCGATAGCATCCACCGCCACCGCACCCTGAACCATTGGCATTGACGAGTGCTATCCGTTCATCAGTTGCACCAGCCAGCAGCGTGGTCTTTCCACCACGGGAATGCCCAGATATCGCGATCCGCGCTGCGTCAACATCCTTCAGTGTGACCAGCCCATCAATGCAGCGATGATACCCCCAAGCCCATGCAGATAAGGCACCATACTCCCCTGGGTATATGGGGTAAATACCTGTGTCGCGGCTGTTTACACCCACATCGGGAGCAATCTCCACGCGGTTAAATTGAGCAAGTATGAACCCACGGGCCATGACATCCTCAACGATGCTGTCCTTGACATATCTCCAGCAGCCGTCTCCATTCAACACTACAGGAAACGGACCTTCACCAGCAGGCACATATAGAGTCAGCCCAAACGAATACTCCCTGCGGCTTCCGCAGTGCACGCGGTAGCTTTCAAAGCGAACACCCTCCATCCACCGCGGGTATGAAGTATGCAGCAGCTCGATGGTCGTCACATCAGGAATCGGAGGAATACCTCCATATTCGATATCGATGATGCATTTTGCGATTTCAACCCGTCGCTGGCGCCATGATTGCTGATCCGTGACATAGCTTTCATCATTGAACTTAAAGGGATCAGGCAGTTCGCCGGTGTGTTCATACATCATCTTGTTCACCTACTTATATACGATGGCTACAGTTTGGCAACTTTAATCAAGGTTAGTATCGCCATGATGATAACACCCACAACCATCACGCCGTTACATGTCATCACATATGCAAACTCAGATATGCCCGTAAAGTGCAATATGATGGCCGTTATAAGGGTGAGTGCACCTGCAACAATGATGAGCTTGCCGCAATATGCATTGGCTTCATACCATACCCGCTCATCTCTCATACATTTTGGTGTCCTCACGCCATAAATCGGGTTAGGTTTCACCATTCGCAAAGTCATAGGAATGCCCAGAATAATGAATAACAAGCCTATCCCTGCGAACATCCAAAACGGCATGTTTGTTCCCATCACAGTCCCCTTTTAAACTTCGCTATTTCATCCTTGAGTATATCCATATACAGGTGACCGAACTCCTTGCTGGGTTCAACATCCTTACTGTGCTCTGCGTCCGGTTGTTCACCGCGTGTCCATTCATTGAAGCTCACGACGTTGCAGATACGCGGGCCAATTTTACGAACCCGCGCCCACTGCTCCCTAAAGCTCTGACCATTACGGCGGCCTGGGCTTTGAACGCTGTCATCATATTCTTTGCGGTAACAGGCCACACATACCATGGCCTCTGCAGAACCGCGGTATGGGGCGATTGTCTGCGGCCCCCTGTCTTCCCAGCTCCAATAACCATACTTGCTGATGGTTTTTGTGGTATCCATGAGGTTTGGCTGTTGAGTGATAAAGCCGGTCATCCAGCGAGTAGTAAACTTGGGATGGCTCCACTTTGGCACACCAGTCGGCCATGGTGATGGGGTTCCTGTGTAGACAACCAACAGAGGTTTCCCTAGATAGCTCTGCATGATACTGCGGTATTTGGGTGTTTTGCAAAACCAGTCAAAGACTTGATCGGCTTTTTTGGTTAGTTTTCCATCTTCTACCGCTTTTGGCCAATCAGGGCAGCCGATGAAGATGCTGATCTTGGGATGGCGTTTCATCTTCGCATATTCCTCAAACATGATGCGTGTGCTGCCCTCGATCATCTCAAAGTCAGGACGGTTCTTGGTGTTCACAGGGTCATACAGAACATCATTGCTCCAGTCAATCCACACATAATCAACGCCTGCTTCCGCAATCCACTCCGCATGCTGCCTGATAACTGCGCGATTATCACTAAGGTAGAACCCAAGCTCAGGAGTTCCCCAAACATTGCTCCAAGGCATATCCCGATGCCAGGTTGAATATGCTAGTCCCACGATTCTGTCTTTGGGGTTTGAGGGCCGTAGTATTGATGCCAAGTCTGTTAGCCTCCGTTTTACTCGTCAGTAGATATTTATGATACAGTTCGCCCACTGTAAGCAGATATCCTGCAGCCGGTATGCGACAACCTAGCCGGCCGAATTAACGGCCGGCTAGGTTGTAGATCACTCTTTAATCGTCGTCCCACTCGTCATTATCATCGTCGTTGTTGGAATTATCGCCTTCTACAAGCCGACGAAATACCTCATCTACTTTTTCGGTTTGATTTTCGATTTTTGCAATCGCCTCTGTTGGTGTGCTCGCGCCATAAATGACGTCCATCAGTGCTGGAAAATACCGATCATGTGTGCTCAAGTTAGCCAATATGGTGTCCTTGATCATACTATCGGTCAACCCTACTGCAGGATCGACATCCATGCTCGATTTGTAGCGTATTTCGCCGTCAGAGAAGTCCATCTCGAAGTTACCTATCATCAGTCCATAATTGGCTCGTGTGATGGTCTCTGCGACCTCTATACGTTTGGCTTCAGGCGATTTTATAGGGCACAGAGAGTAGAAGACAAAACGTGCTTGTCCTTCTACAGCCCGCGCCACACAATCGAAGCGTACTTTGTCTGCCCCCATCGGCAGAAGTATTGTGTCTTTATCTTGCTTTTCAATAAAAGCCAGATCGTTCGTCTCTAGGTGATGCTTAATTGCGTCGTAGATACTTGCCATGACGATAGCCCCCCTATCAGCGATCGTTGCGAATCCGGTTCACTACACCAGAATATTAACCTGGTCTGTTTATATTGTGACCCATTTGCCGGCACAAAGTATATGCTTTTACAAACTAAATAGAAGCTATTTTCGTATGACTTTTCTGGTGACTGCTATTGAATATTAAGAATGCCTTAGCTGATGCAGTACCGACAGATATCAGCCAGACAACACGCCTCGCAGCGCGGTTTTTGCGCTTTGCAGACTTCACGGCCATGGCGTATTACCAGTATGTGATAGGGGTAGGCATCGTCTGGTTGTATTAGCGCTTGAAGCGCATCGTGGGCTTTGTTTTCGCCGATTTTGGGATCAATCAGACCTAAGCGCCAGCTAACTCGAAAAATGTGAGTATCAACAGGAATCACATTACGCCCCATCGCAAAACACAGCACAATCGCAGCCGTTTTGGGCCCCACGCCGGGCAGCCCCTTCAGATACTCACGGGCGTTGTCATCGCTCATGGACTGCAGGAAATCCAGACTGATCACACCACTGGGACTATCGACCGCTATCTGCTTCAACACCTGTTGTATCCGCGGCGCCTTCTGGTTGGCTAGCCCTCCATTGCGTATCACTTCAACAAGTTCATTTGTGTCGGCATCAATGACCTGCTGCCACTGCGGATACCGGCTGCGCAGTTGTGCAAATGCCTGAAGACTGTTCATGTCACTGGTATGCTGACTGAGTATGCACGCAACCAGCTCCTCCACAGGGTCAAAACGGGCTGACCACACGGGCTTGCCCCATATCTTCTGCAGTCGTTCGGCACTCTGGTGAGCCAGTTCCGCTGGGGACGATAGCGGTGGATGTAGATTATCTGGGATTCTCAAGTTGATTGCTTACCTACAATTTCTGGGTGGTTCAGTAAATCTTGAAGCAGTTCAAAGTATCTGCCGACATGGATGCCATCTGCTAATGCATGATGAACCTGCACGGAGAACGGCATCATGATGCACCCATTTTTCTCGATGTATTTACCCCATGATATCCGCGGCACGGAGTCGTCCTTATTCAGCGACATCGTGTGCGACAACATGGTGAACGAAACCCACGGGATGCAGGTGAGGTATATCAACTCGTCTCGACCCGCCATCTCGCTGAATGGAAAATAGCACGTCTGCTGAGCCGATTTCTCAGCGCATTTGCTAACAAACTGCCGTATATCAGCCTGCATGTTCACATTCACTATCTTAAACAGGTCATCGGGTTTTGTAATATCCGTAAACGAGGGGTGGACTTGCTCATGCAGCACAACCTTGCTGCCGCGTATGCGGTAACGAAACTCCTCAATTTGGTTAGCTGTATAGGTGCTAAGCCACACCATACTGTAATAAAATGACAGGTTCTGCTGTTTGGTAAAGTGCTTCCAGGCTGTTGCGTCCACGTCTGAGCAGATGTTGTAATGGGGCAGATCCGCTCGGGAGAACATATTAAAGTGTTCTCGGCGCCGCCAGGTCGCAAGGTCAATTTCTATCATAACTTCGTTCGTCCACCAACTCGTTCATACGGATTCTATTCTATGTTCAAATTATACTACTTCACCAACCTATCACGAACGAGCAGATTGCTATAATAAATAAGGATCACCCGGCAGTTCAGACGTCAAGGTGATCATCATTCCTAGTAAACAAGCAGCATTGATTTTTATATACGTGAGGGTGCACATTGGACTATTCTGATCTTCAGGGTTACGTGGGCGTCGATATCGGCGGCCAAAGCATCAAAGTCGGCACATATCAAAATGAAGAGCTCAAAGTCATCGATATCCCCCTTCCCCCCACATACGATGAGTCCAAAAAGGTCATCGTGAAAGCGGCATACGAGCTTGCAGGCGGAACCCCGCAAGGCGTAGGTATCGGGTCACCTGGCCCTCTCGATTGGCGCACCGGTTTCGTTAAGTTTACCCCAAATATCCCATGGGCTCGGAACATAGAGTATACGAATATGGCCGACGACCTCGGCTGCCAGGTATGGGTAGACAACGACGCCAATGTGGCAGGATTAGCTGAAGCAAGCATGGGAGCCGGTAAGGGTTTGAAATATGTGACTGGGTTCACCCTTGGTACAGGCATAGGCTTCTTCTTCATCATGGATGGTCAGATATATCACGGCCGTTATGATGTGGAAGGTGGTCACCAAATCATTAACCCTGCAGGCCCGCTTTGCGGATGCAAGGGGCATGGTCACCTCGAGTCCTACATCAGCGCAACCGCTATCATGCGCGACAAGCACATGAAGCCGTCTGAGATCAACGATCCCGAGTTCTGGGATGGGTATGCCCGGATCCTCGCTCAGGCCATCATGACAACAAACAGCATTTTATGCCCCGACATCGTCATCCTTACCGGCGGTATCATCAAGCGGGGCGATATGCTGATGCAGCCGCTTATGAAGCATGTCAAGACGATGGAAGATATTCTGCCCGCGCCAATGATAGAGTTTGCGCATCTTGCACATCGAGCTGGTGTCGTAGGCGCCATAGTTCTAGGAAAATACGGACACCATTAGGAGTTAGTCATGAAAAAGATTAAGATGATAAAAAAAGTAGAGATAATGAACGACGGCCGCAAAATGAACGTATATCAATTTGAGGTAGAAGGTCAACCAACCCCTCAACCGCTAAAGCAAGCAAAAGCGGTCACCGAAACCAAATAGCATATCGCTCCTGCATCATCGGTACATACGTATAAGGGTTTTGCGAATAGTTCTTTTGCCATTATCGTAAAACCCCGTACATTTTCTGTGATTTAGCGGTATAACAAAGTTACAGAGATATTGCATACCGGGTCATTTGATCTGGATAGTAGGTTCAGTTCAGTTTCGATAACACATTGCAGACAAAGGGGGTTTTTGTCTGCAGGATTTGTGTACACGTTTAAACTAATTATCTATAGCGATTGCGGCAATATTTAGCAACCGATATGATTATATATACTACTCGTCAGACGAAACAGCGACCTTTCATGTTCCTTGTGTGTCTGATGTCCCGGCAACACCCCATGAAGGGTGTGCTCCGGCCAACCGTTGATGTGCAGGAGTATTATAATGATAAACCAGACTACCGTATGCCCGCATCTTGAGCAGTGCACCAAGCGATTTGCGCAGGGAGATTGGTCTTCTGATCCCCCGCCATGCTTAGTATCACCCCCCAGTATGATGGGCGAACAACACGACTATGCCAACATTCACTTAGCCGTATCGTCCGATCTTAAAGTGTGTCCATTAAACACGCAGTGGATTACTAAACTCTGGGACAACGGAACAAGTCAGGTCATCGTTGATCAACTCCTTCAGTGCAAACCCGACCAAAGGCTGCATGCTATTCGCGTCATCGGTCAAGCTAATAAACCAGAACTGGTAGACAGCACGATCGAGCTGATGGAAGAAATTGAAGTCCATCACGATAACGCCGCTAACTTCATCGATGTCACCCAACTCATTGGGCCTATAGCTGGCACAGAAAAGATACTGGGCAAACTATATGAGTTCGCAAATGGCACAGATATTAAGTTGGCGGTCCAAGCACTCACGGCAATGGTTGATCTAGACGCTGCGGGCTGGTGCGATTATACAAAGCAAGCGTGGCTTAAAATCAGTTTAAGCAACGACGCTGCGCATCGCGATATGGCATTCGGGCTGTTGAAATACTTCAGTCCTGTAGCAGGAGCGGCTCTTGTCAGCAACCTGCTGGAGCAGTCAAGCGTAATGGGCTCCATCCCATTCCGCAACTACGCACTTGTTGCGAGAGCACTTGTCGAGATGTTTGGCTACGACCTTATGTGCCGGCAGCTGATGCGGTTAATGCGTGATGAAACATCACTGCAAACACTCATCGGCGTTATCAGCATCGCTGGTGCTTTAGGACATCGCGCAGGCAACACCGAGCTGCTCAAACAGCTCAGCACCATCGTCAGCACCCGTGAAACTATTCTACGCGGCGCGGCGATGAATGCGCTCATCGAGATGGATCAACGAGAGCGCCTCGTCGATAACTTCGAGCTGAAAAAAGATCGTGAAGCCATCCTGTATGCCATCTCCATCGCAAATGCAAACGACTGGGGACTACCTATTGATCCTGCAGCCTTAACAAATACCATGCAAGCACTTGACGGCGAAGTGGTGTCACTGCAGCTAGCTAAAGTGATAGTAGATCGCAAACCTGATGAAGCCATACCTGTCATCAACATGGCATTGCAGTCACAATCGCTGATCATGCGCAAGTTCGGCATCTGGACAGCAGGACGCCTCGGTCGTTCAATTGCTAAGCCGGAGCTGATGGCGAACCTAGAGCGCGTGATGATAGTTCCCGACACAATGGGGCCTGCTTTGTGGGCTTTGCAGCACATGCAAGTTGAGGAGTTGGCTAGCAGCACCGCCAAAATCCTCACGAAAATCTACTACCAGACGAACGACCACCTGCGAATGCATGTTCGCATCATAGTGGCGAACTCTGGAGGAGCGGCGATTCGCCAAGAGCTGAGCACTGCGCAGCACAATCACATGTCGGCTCTGTTAAAGGCTACTGGCCCATCGGTATTAATGGTAGTATATGGCTTATATCAGCCATTACTTAAAGCGGCCGATAACAAACAATTTGTAGAAGCTTGGCGATGCGTCACCGATGCTATGATCAACAAACGAACAGCCAGCCAACTGACAGGCATCATGCTGAAGTGTGTGGGCGCGATGATGCAGCACAGCACACCCGAAGTGCTGCAAGCACACATTCAAGAAATCAAGGCGCTGTTTGATGCGCTCCGCAAAGTTAATCAGCATCAACTGGTTGAGCCACTGAACAAGCTAGCCGTATCAAAAGGGATTACCGTATCCTAACTGTCTCGCTGATAGGCAGCAGCATTGAATGGACATATCGGCGGCATGTCACACAACATGTCACCGATATGTTATCCTAGCACTCCGTCAAGCAAATGACCTCAAGTTAACGCATGGGATTTTATTCCAGACGAGGAGGGTTACGAT
>CAZFLA010000132.1:0-10139 GCA_964519405.1 uncultured bacterium | reverse complement strand
AGTTAAGCAGTTCGCGATTGAGCAGTGACGCGGTTTGATGCTCGGACATCCCAGGTTCCACGCTCTGGCAGGCCGTCATCATACTGGATGACACCATGCGCCCAAGCTCTCGATATCGAATGAGTTCAGCGTCGCATAACACCATACGCAGCGGTTGAATATCGGCTTCGATGCTTGGCTTGCCAAATGCACCGGCATCGCTGGCCCAGTTGGTGCTGCCGATAAATGCCTCAACCGCAGATGGTATGCCGCCTTCCCACCAGTTCACGGAAATCACATCACAGCCAAGCTGCTGCAGCTCCTCGTCGGCGATGCGCGTGGCCTCTATGTTTTCGCAGACCGCGGCGCAGCGCGTATCAGTCACCACCAAATGCGCCACACCCATCTCTGCGGCGATGCCCACATAGTTGCTGCCGCCGCATGTTGCCCATGCGAAATTGCACTGTAAGCTAACAGCAAGGCCATCAAGTTTTTTATTGATTAAAATGCTTCGAAGCTGCGTCAGCTTCTGCTGAAATTCTTGTTCTCTGTTCATAACTGCCCTTCTGAACTATGATAACTCCATGGTACTACTGTTTATACTTCAAATGATGTTGCTTAAACGGGTTATGACTGCAGCACCTGCTCAGTTAAATTCAGCGCGATATCAAAAAGGTGAAGCACCTGCCCGGGTTCTGTTGTGTAGCCCGTGCCGCTTGTGGTTTGCCGCACGACTGCGATCTCCACATCGCCTGCTGCTTTGGCTTCAACCAACACATCACCAAAACGAGGAATTGAGGCCTCCTTCGCGGCGTTCTTGTCGCTGAAAGCAGATGAAATTGTGCCCCAAAAACCCTTCTCTTGCACAGTTATTAATGGGCGCAGTTTTTGCAAAAGCCCGAATGATGGCTTTGCGATCAGCACACAGTATGTATACGGATAGTTTCTGCTTTGCACGGAGTTCATTGTGGTCTGCAGTTGAATACCATAAAAGTCTTCTGGACAATTAGCGGGCTTTACCATGAGCTTAACGTCAATAGGCACCGAGCCGTTGGTGGTTTCTGCAAGCAGAATATTGGGCTGCAGCGTGATGGCTTTCGACTTAATCAGCTCATCATGCACAAGCTTTAGCTGTTCGATCTTTACCCGCATGTCGGAAGGTTCCCAACTCGATACCTGCCCGCTTAGCCATATCGGCAGAATCAAAACAGCAGCGTCAACAATTAAAGGGCCCCAAAACGCCCCGCTGTATCCGATAGGCTGTGTCATAGACTCAAAGGAGCTTGATACCACTTGACTATCCACACCTACAGTTGAAGCCACAATAGCGATGACCACAATCACCAAAAATGCGATACATCCGAAAGTAGCCACTGAGATTCCCGATGCACGTTTGACGTCATCTGTCTCCTTCAGCATGGACAGCAGATTATCGTACTCCTTGATAGTGACTGACTTCCACTCATTTTTGCGTTTGATGTTTGGTGTTTTATTTTGCGGCTTGAGCATGCCAAACAACGCAGCCACAAACATAAAGAACACACCAGTCCCTATCGATACTGCGATCTGCAGCACGATCGCGATCAACGACAATATGATGATCGTTGTAAACCGGGCCTTTATGGACATGTTGGGAGCTAATGCGAAACTAGGCGACTTGTCCACGTGTGTTCTCCTTCTGGGCGACGGCGATCAGCTCTTGATAGCCCATGGCATCCCAATAAATCGGACAGGCTCCTGTGCAGATATTGAATTGAGCACACTTTTTGCATATCCGATGTGCGTAGCGCTTATCACGCCAGTATTTGGCTTTACGCCCTTCCCATACCCGGTCAAAGGGCGAGGCCAACAGATTGCCCACACTTTTGGGCAGGCTGGAACACGGCAGCACATCGCCGCTTGGCGACACGCTTAATAGACCATCGCAGGCCGCGCATGATTTTCCGCCCAACTGTGAAGCCACCGGGTTGAACAAACAATATGGGGTTGGTGAATACCATAAAAACTCAATCTCAGCCTCGCGTGCGGCTTGTTGAATACCTGCCAGCAGCTCCGCCATCTCGGTGTAGCTGATCACGACCTCACCATCAGGTGCACTGCCGCAGGGGATGACCATATTCATGGAAAGACGCTTCATGCCAATGCTTTTGACAAACCGAATGAGCTCATACAGATGCGGGGCATTTATCCTGTTGACCGTGGTATTGGTGTGCACGTGCAATCCGCTCTCTTTAAGCAGCTCGATGCCCCGAAGGGTGCGATCAAATGAACCTGCCACTTGCGTGAGCTGATCGTGCACCGCCGAGCTCGGACCCTCTAGGCTAACCTGTGCGCTGCGAAGTCCTGCTTGCTTAAGTCCCTCAACCAACTCGCTATTCAGGTTAGTGCCATTCGTAATCAGGTTCACACGCATACCTAACTGGGTGGCGTAGGCGGTTAGCTCAACCAGATCTTTGCGCAGTGTCGGTTCGCCGCCCGTCCAACTGACGCTTGGCACCTGGGCATCATGCTTGATGATCTGCAGGATGCGCTTCACCTCATCGGTGCTCATTTCGCGGCATTCCGGTTGCTTTTTGCACTTGCAGCCCGCATAACAGAACCGGCAGCTAAGGTTACACCGGTATGTCAGCGCAATCTCCGACAGCACTGGCAGTGTATTGAACGGCCTTTCATAGGGCGATATATCTACCGCTCTGCGCCCGTGCCCCTCACCTAAACAGCCCATCACCATCGCGCGGATATCGGTAAAAAAGTCGCTGATATCCTGCTGCACCTTGATGTCATTCGCGAATTCGGAGTTGCGGCTGGCAATCACCTCGCGAATCGGTCGCCCTTCGAGTGTCTCCTTGAGCAGTAATATGCCGGTCGGGTTGATTTTGTATGCTTGATTCGGCATTAAAATCAGCAGACTATCACGCTCGCGCACCATCACATATGGCTTGATGCTCTGCACAAACTCATCAATCCAGTCGATGGGGCTGGTCGGCAATGGTGTGATCTGCGGCATTAGTGCGCGCCTCCGCTGACACACGCACTGTGACAAGCCGAGTGGCAAGCACTATGGCAAGCGCTGTGACATGCCGAATGGCAGGCGCTGTGGCAGGCATCATGGCATGCGGTGTGCACATAACAAGCACTATGGCACGCCTGTGAGCTCATAAATGATGTGAAGTCTTGGCTTTCTATCAGTTCGTTGCCGTTAATGCTCTGCGCAATATCGTCGGACCGGTGGTCTACATATGTGTAGTTGTTAGGGTAGTATGTTGACCCATACCAGTAATGAGCGTAATAACGCGGATAGCTGCGGTTGTGCATGGTGAAGGATTCATCACGACTCTCCGGCTTCTGTTCCGCTTCCTTGAACTGCTGTTCGATGACCTGCCGATACCATTCCTTGGTGGCATCGAGGTCACAGTCCCAAGCTTTACGCTGTATCTGGTCGATCATATCTTTGAATACAGCTTCATAATCCGCCGATTCGTAGGAGCCGTCCGAATGCACCCGGCTGAGCAGCATCTGCTCGTACCTGCTGTCAGCATCAACCCCTGTTGGGTATAAACGGGTAATACGAAGCGGCGACACCTGTTCCACTTTGATGAGCCCCACATGCTCCATCCTGGAAAACATAGAACCAAGGATTCGCGACATGGGGATGTCCAGCAACATCGCAGCTTCTATAAGGTCCAATTCAGCGATTTTTCCGGGGATACGGTATGACGACACCTGGATTTTAGGAGGAATCCATTCGCCCTTTTCCCAATCAACCTCGCTCAGCTCGTTCAGCGCCGACGAATAGGATTTCATTTTCAAGTTCAGCAGCGCCAACGCACCAATGACCAAAGCCACCAACATACCACCCGCAGCCAATAAGGTGCCAGGATTGAGTGATGCGCTCTGACCACTGTTGTTGGATACTGGCTGTGTTTCCATTGGCATGCCTTGAGTTTGATCTGATGGCAGCAGTGGTTCGTTCTTTGTGGCGGGTTTTTGCTGGTTCAGCGGGTTGACTTCAGACGAACCCAGTTTGAAATACTTGGCATTGATGTATGTTGATATCCGCATCTGGTAATTAGGCTGCAGGTTTTTCTTATGGAACCGCACTGTTAACCAGTTTTTACCGCCAGATGGTTGACCGTAATAGCTGATCAGATACTCGGCGTTGACATACTTTTCCGTGCGGAAGCCGTATTGGCTCAGCATCTTTTGGGTCACTTTTTGGCTGGGTGTGGCGATTGGATAGTGGAGGTAAACCGTCATATGCTCCATCGGTTCATCAAACTGGCATGGTGACCAGTCAAAGAACGTCAGATCCCCAAATTTACTGGACGTGTTACCCATATAGCCAGCCGATTTCAGATCGGTGGCATAAGGCAATATGTATGTGACGGTTCCAGATGTTACAGCTTGGCCGTTGGCAAGCACTACATCGTATTTGTCGCCTAAGTCGGTGATTGATAACCCATATGACCTGCCGTTTGAGCCGATCGCTTTCGCCTTGTTGTAGTCAAAATGTGGTGTTGCGTTACCATACCCCTGAAAGTAGAAGCCGTGCAGCTGTCCGCTATTCACCTGGTAGCGAACCTTGTAGACAATAACCGCTCTGCCAGAGGTAGTAGGAGATACATCAATCTCCACCCACTTCAACTCAAGGTTAGCTGCCATAGATACGGCAGAAGCCAGGCACAAAAAGGCGGCAATCAGCGTTTTTAGTAACTTAGGCACGTAGGTTTCTCCTTAGCCCGAGCGGCAGTGTATGTTTATAATTCTATCCTTTTCAAACAATTCCTTCACTGGGTTTTGCATATATGGTTAATTGTAGGCTATCGCCGCACTAGCAAGCTAAATAGCGGCAATTCTGGCTGCAGGATATTGCGGTACAGGTGATGTATATCATTATTAGCAAGTGATACGTATTGAGGTGCAGCATTATGAATTTAGGTGTTTATGCAATAATTGGCGGGCTATTAAGCGTTGCAGCGGTGTCATCAGCAGTTGCGGCGCCAGTTGTGCCGGCTAAAGTGAAACAGATTCTGAGTGTTAATGATTCGTTTGGTTACCGCAAGTTTCCTATCGGTTTTTGGAACTACACACCGTTAAGCCAGTATATGAAGCAGATGGGTAAGGATGCTGTTAAAGACTGGGCTGATGTGGGTTTTACCCTGCCAATGAGCCCGGAGTTCAACCCTGCCGACCCCAAACAGGTTGCTCACATCAACAAGATGCTGAAGTGGTGCGATGAAAAAGGCATGAAAATGATCATCTGTGATCCACGCGGATACGGCGTCACTTCTGATGGTCATCTCGATGCCGCGAAATACGAACAGAACATGAAACAAGCCGTCAAGGACTTTGGAAAGTCGCCTGCGGTATTTGGTTTTCATGTTGGTGATGAACCCAACAGTCAACAACTCGCCGCGTTCTGTGAGGCGATGCGAATCCAAAAGAAGGTTGCGCCTGAGCTTCATCCGTTTGGCAACCTGGTGGGTGTGCCGACCGTTCACTGGTTTAGGGGCGGAAAATCATCCGAACAGTATTTCGACGACTACGTGAAAGATTCCCAATGTGAGCTGATGAGCTATGATGTCTACTCACAGCTTTATACCACGACGCGCGGCGGTAACGATCATTTTGGCGAAGATGGTATAGACAACTATTACACCAACCTCAACGGCTTCCGAGCCGCATCGTTGAAAACGGGCGTGCCGTTCTGGAATACGGTGCTTGCAGTGGGACACCTTATGTATCGATGCCCTGACTACAACGACTTCCGATGGCAGTTCAACACCTCTATCTGCAGCGGTGCAAAGGGCATCCTGTGGTTCTTCTACTACATGAGGGAACCCAATGCCAACTATCGACTGGCGCCGGTGGACGAATTCTGGCACCCTACGCAGGGTCACTACTACCTTGGGTTGGTTCAAAACCTCTTCCATAAGCAATATGGTGATCTCTTCAACCGCCTGGTGTGCACGAAAGTGATGTATGCTGGAAAAGTATACGGCAAGGGCAAGCCATTTGCGCCTGATGCCATGGTGGCTAACGTCTATACCGATCTGCCCAACCACCCGGTGCTGCTGGGTGAGTTCGCAGACAAAGATGGTGGGCGATACCTCATGGTTGTGAATAACAGCCAGACCGTTGATGCGCGTATCGACATCACCTTCAATGATCCCGATGTGCGGCTGTCTAGCTGGGGCTGGAACGGCAAACAACACCCCGGCGGACCTTCGGCCGTCACCGGGTCGCATCAGGATGAAGGGCGCACCGTTGTGGAGCACTGGATGTCACCCGGGCAGGAAGCAGTGTATAAGGTGGAATCATCGGAGCTTGATAAAGCACCGATTGAAATGGAGTAGCTATCGTCCGGCTGCGATACCCCAAGCTTGTTAGTTTAAATCCCAATTAGCCAGGCGATCTATTGCCTGGCTAGACATTATAAACGCATTGACTTAACAGTGAGCGACAGTACTGTTCTGTGAGATGCAGTGATTTCGCATGTGGTTACCGTGAATATCTACATCATTACTGCTCAATTAATCATATGCATCTATACTGTTATGCTAAAATGAGCTTAATCACATTCAATGTATCCAGTAGGAGGCTTACGCAGTGTTGAAACATACGCTAATCGCCATAAGCTGTTTAACCACACTGGCCGCGGTGTGCAGCCGTGCGGCCGACATTACGCCGTGGCTCAAGCAGTCACCGGAGAATCTGCCAAAAGTAACAGTGCGATGGGAAGATGCCAACCAAAATGATGTTTTTGTTGTAGAAGGCACTAACTACCAGTGCCGCGTGAGCACACAACCAGCGAAGATACTTTCAATGGTTGTCAATGGAAAGCAGACCTTGCCCAATGGAGGCAGCCAGTTTAGTTTTACCGACTCAGCTGGGCGTAAGTTCCTGCCAGCTCCTGCCGATTATGCACCGGCTTGGAATGTATTCCGCGGTCAGCATTGGGTTCCTGCAGACAGCAGCAGAGCCCGCATGAATGTGTGGAGTGCCACGCCGTATTATTGGGATGCGCACCTATTGGATATCCCCATGGTTCGCGAGGATATCCTGCACAGCGCTGCAAGTATCGCCGAAAAGCCCATCAAAGAGTGGAACTTCAAGAATGGCTTGCAGGGCTGGCGAAACTCCAATAACACCACAGTCGCCTTGAAAAACGGCTTGTTGGTTGCTACTTCCACAGGTTTTGACCCCAACTTCGCATCGCCTGCCTGCAGTATCAAAGGGCCGGTTGACGTAGTCGTACGTATGCGCAGCTCCGATGGCGGCGGCTTATCCATGTACTGGAGCACTGCAGCCAAAGGACTCGTCGGCACAAATGTGCAGACAGTGTCGGCGAATGGTGACGGCGAATGGCACAATTACCGGTTCCAGGTGGCTGACAAAGAGACGATAAACATGCTCCGAATCGACCCACCCGGCGAATCGGGCAAGGTAGAAGTGGAGTCAGTTAAGGTGTATCCCGCGAAGGTGGACGTGTCTCGCGACAAGATCATCAGAGGCGAAATCATCTTCCATGCTTATCCAGATCAGCTTCGAATAGAATTCCGATCTGAGCCAGAAAAGGGCTTGCCACTTCCCACTAAACTGGTGCTTAAGCCATTTGCCGGCCAGCCAGCCGCCAGTTCGGCTGCCGCCAACGAGCGCCCGGTTGTTACGGTGAACGACAATACTGCGATGCTGGGTGAAGCTGGCAGTAAGCTAACCTCCGATGGTTTGGAAAGCCCTATGACGGGTGAACGCCCTGGCAGTTTATGGGTGATCAAGCCCTATCAAGGGCAGATGTCGCCGGATCAGCTTTTCGTGAACGACCTTTACCCGCTGGATAACTTCAAGGTATCCAACGGCGAGTGGTTGGGATACGATAAAAACTCTGGACTTCATGTGCTGCACATCGCCAACAGCGTGGGGCAGTATAGTTTTGAAGCCTCATATGGCAATCCGATGCGGCGTATACAGACGCATGTTGCCATTGCTAATGATAATCACCCAAGGCAAGTCGTCGTCAAGGCGATGACAGGAGTCGGCTGCCTTGAGGCGACTGTGCTTACCGATACCAACGGCTTCCCATTGCCCACCGCGGCATTCGTGGCCAAGAACTTTGCTGGTGAAATGGAAGAGCCCGACGACAGCGCCTTTGGCGACGCCTACTTCCCAATGACGCTAACCGCTGGCGACAACCGCGATTTTATGGTGCAGCCGCTGATGCAAACCTGGGGTGACCATATGCTGAAGCAGATTAGCTCCATCCGGTTCTTCAATATCTATTGGCACCTTAGCACAGGCGTCAGCGAAACAACCTGCTTTACACATAACTGGATGAAGATTGGCAACAGCGGTGTGCTGCATATCCCCGACTTCCGCCCGCTAAGTGGTCCGTTCTGGCCGGGGCAACCACAGCATGCCTGTGAACAGTGGCCTGGCTTTTTGCAGTATAACAACGCAAAAGGCAAACTTGTGTTCGAGCGGACGGTATTTAACAGCATCAGCCCGAATTTTTCACACTATACCACCCTCTACCACACCAGCGATGATGCGGCAAAGGGGCGCCTAACGGTATGGGAGATTCCGCAGCGTGATGAGATGCGCACCTTCGTGAATATGCGCTTTGATTGGACCAAGCCGGTTGTTATTGAAGGCGATGCCCGCGAAAACTTCCGCTGGATGAATGTTTATGAGTTCAGCACTCCAAAAATGCTGATGATTACTAGCCCATCTGGCAAGACGGTGCAGTTTGCTCCTGATATCACCAAAAAAGTGAACCCCATCGGCGCATTGATGAGCACACAAACGCCATTTGCAGCATCCAGCCCGAAGGTTAATGACTACGGATGCGTTCTGCTTGTTCGCAGCTTCAAAGCCAAATTGGGCGGCAAGATGTATACCCAAGCAGCATACAGCGCTCTGTTTGACAAAAACAACGGCAACTGGTGGCTGACTGTTCCACAAGCGAAGCTCAAACTTCAGCCAGGCGACTATCTAGAGGCAGAAATCATGCTGATGCCTCACGCCGAACCGACTACCCTCACAATGAAACCCGAACGCGAACGAACCGAACGCTTCGGCATGGGTTGGCCAAAAGTCACCCCAGGAATCGGAACGCTAAATGATAAGTTCCCCACACGCGTCACGGCTCAAGACGGCGCGGCTAGCGTCACGCTTGAAGGCGGTTTTGACATGATGCCGATCGTCGTTGAAGGACTGACACCGGGCGGCTATCCATTGATCTTCCGCGATGGCGCTTGGATGAACCCGCAAGCGTGGGGTGGTGATGGTATACAGATAGACCCCGATGGTAAAGGCAAAGTCCGAGCGACGGTACTTGTGCCGATACGCCAGGGGCAGAAATTCACCACATATATCGCTGATGCCGTCTGTTCGACGGGCATCTCGCAGGTTAAGGAAGTCAACGGCCGAGCAGTCATCAAATCGGATGGCGATGGTCAGTGGCAAATCCACAGCCCTGCGGTATTTGGTCCTGGTAAAAACATCCGCGACAGCGCTAGCCCACTGGTGAGATACACCGGTTCGGGCAGCCAGATAACAATGGTTCCTGTCGGCTTTGACGGCACAGGCATCACTACTCTCGATATCGACGCCACCGGCCGCAAGGTCACAGTGTCGGGAAGCAAAGGCACGTTGTACCTATTTGACCTCGCTTCGTTCCATGACTATCGAGTTGTTGTTGATGGTCAGGAGAAGGTGCTCAAATCGAGCAACGGCTCTATCACAATAGCGCTTCCAGAAGGCACTCACACCGTAGAGCGCCTGTAGGCTACTTCAGAACCGGTGCGGCAGTCGCTGCCGCACCGGTTCTGTATTTCTACCAGCTTCTTCATATGCCCTCAGTAACCGATACCTTTCGCTTTCAATAAAAGGTATAGTCAGGTCATAAATGCGTACATTGTCGGTATTCGGCATTTACGCGCATTTAGGCAAAGTGAGGTGAGGTTCTGATGGCAACAAAAGACGCACTCGATAAACTGTATGAACTGTGCCAGCGTGGTTCAGTGATACTGAACGATGATGCTCTTGATGAGTTCGATGCGAAGTATGGCGTATCGCGGCCTCAACTGTATGAAGCCATCGCCTTGGACAGCCGGTTTATCATTGAAGCCAACATCAACTGCGAAGACGATGAACCTGAA
>CAZFLA010000131.1:0-10148 GCA_964519405.1 uncultured bacterium | reverse complement strand
CATGCTTGACGTGGCTGTAGAATTCCCAACTGCTTTGCTGCGGATAGGGCTTCTCCGCACAGCGATCTGCGGTGAACACGGGGTTGCCGGTATCATATACCAACTTCAAGCCTGGCACGTTGTCCAGCAGTTTCAAGGTGTATTTCCAGCCCATACCGCCATAGTTCATGCAGTTTTCATGAACAGGCTGTATGCCGGCGTCAAATAACCGCTGAGTGATGATGCGAACACGCCTAAACCGCTCATCCTCCATCTGATCATCAGGCTCACGATCAGGCAGCACTGCGTAGCTCATGATGCGTATCAGCTTCGTGCCTAATCGCTGCATACGTGGAATCGCGCGCTGCAGCTGCTGTTCCGTGACTTCAAATGGTTCCGTGATGCTGTGAGCCCAGTTTGCTACAGCACTGCCAAAGCAGTTGATGCGTACCCCCGCTTGCTCGGTTCGCTCTGCAACCGCATCAAACTCATCATCACTTATATCGTGAATGTTCGTGCCGTTGATGCCCCGCGCTTCGATATTCGCCCAACCTAGTTTTAACGTAGCCTCAATTTGGCCCGCGAAGTCGCGTGAGGCTTCGTCGGCAAACCCGGTGAAATACATCTAGCTTTCCTTGCCTTTCAACCGTCCATCTTTCAGTTGCGCGAGCACTTCATGATATACCGCCGCTTTAAGAGGCAGCTTCACCCGTCGTTTCTTTAGCCCGCTCCAAATCATGGCGTTAGCTAGCTCCACACTGTTGATTCCCTCTTCAGCACGGGCAAGAAGCGGCTTACCATCAATGATGGCATCAACAAACCGAGTCAGCGTCTCGGCATGCTCACCACCAGATGAGGGGATATCGAGTGTTTCATGATGACACGGAGGCGCACCAAAGCCCTGATCTGTGGTGCGAGAGAATTCAGCAGCACCGACTTCGTTCATCCATACGTCGAACTTGCCATTTTCGATAATGACCTTGCCCTTATCACCAACGACTTCAAGCCTGTTTGCTCCTGGCCATTCACCGGTGCTGGTGACAAACACTCCGGTAGCGCCGTTAGGATACTCTAGGGTTACAGTCACTTCATCTTCCACTTCGATATTGTGCTTACGACCAAAACCGCACGATGCTGTGAGCACACTCGGCATACCACATATCCACTGCAGCAGGTCAAGCTGATGCGGACATTGGTTAAGCAATACACCGCCGCCTTCGCCTTCCCATGTTGCACGCCATCCGCCTGACTTATAGTAGGCCTCAGTACGGAACCAGTTGGTTACAATCCAGTTCACACGAACGAATTCGCCAAGTTCCTTATCCTGCATCATCTGGCGCAGTTTTTGATACATCGGATTAGTGCGCTGGTTAAACATCGCGGCAAACACTTGCTTTTCGCTCTTATGAGCAGCTATTAGGTTCTGTGCGTCATACTTGTCTACAGATATCGGCTTCTCAACCATCACATGCAGCCCGGCTTTAAGCGCATCTATGCCGATGGTGGTGTGAGCGTAATGAGGAGTCGCTATCAGCACGGCATCTACTTCGCCGCTGGCTAACAGTTCACGGTAATCTGTGTAGTGCTTCGCGTTGATGGGCTTGCCTTCAACAACCTCTTCTTCTTCGCCAGATTGTCTGGCGGTACGTAAAGTATACGGCTTGGCGTTCCAGACTTCCATCTTTTCAGGCACAAGGTCACACAATGCGGTGATGCGGCATCTTGCTACTTTACCGTCACGAACGTTGCAGGCATGTCCTTGCCCCATCGTGCCGAAGCCAATAATTCCTAACCTTACTTCCTGCATATCTATATCTCAACTTCCTTCTGGCAGTAGTTCTCTACTAAATATTCATAACTCAGTTTAAGTGATTCAAATGGATCACCCGGACAGACATCCTGCTCTATGATGTACCACTGACAACCAGAAGCACTAGCAGCAGGTAAGATCCGCGACCAATCGAGGTTTCCTCGGCCAATGTGAGCGAAATGAGGCTGGTTGTCATCACCAATTTCATAGTCTTTAAGGTGCAGCAACGGCAGCCGTCCCTTACTCTGTAAGCACCACTGAACAGGATCGCCTCCGCCATACTGAGCCCAGTATGTATCTAGCTCTAGCTGCAGATACCGCGGATCGGTCTTTTCCAGCAAGCGCGACAGCACCGTTTGGCCTTCGACTTTACGAAACTCCATGTGATGGTTGTGGTAGCTCAGCGTAATCCCATGAGCGCACAGAATCTTGCCAGCTTCGTTCAGACGCGCCGCGAGTGCATCAACGCCCGATATGGTGCTAAAGTCTACATTAGCAGGATGGGGATACGCTGTATGTTTACACTGCAGTGCCTGTAGTCGTGCTGCTACAGCGGCCGCATCATTCAGCAGATGCTCAGCACCCTCATGCGTGGCGCAGCAAGTTAAGCCCTCTCCATCTAGGATATTGAGCAAATCCTTCTCCGCGATTGGCCCCATGCCACTCACTTGAACAGCGGTGTAGCCTATCTCGCGGATCTTCTTCAGTGACTTCGCGATATCACTTTCGGTGCGTATAAAATCGCGTATTGTATAGAGCTGCGCTGCTATCTGTGATGCGATCATTAGAAATTCCTCACTTATTGAACACTATGTGCTCGTAAATCCCTGGACCAGATGGTCCTGACTAATAACAAGATACACCATCAGATAAAAAATCCCTGCCAACATGCTGATTTACACCGCTTTTCAATTAATTCTAAAATCATGCAAACATATCGATATACACCTTGCATTCTGAGCACAATTCGCGCATACTCAACGCAGTACCTATCTAAAATTAGCTGTGAGGTTACCAAATATGATACGTGCAATGAAGGTTGGTATCATAGGATGCGGCAATATCAGCGGCATCTATTTTACTAATGGCCCGAAACTGCCAATGGTTGATGTCATCGCCTGCGCAGACCTTGATATCGAAAGAGCGAAAGCGAAAGCTGCCGAATTCAACGTGCCTATCGCTTGCACGACTGAAGAACTTTTAGCAAATCCTGACGTTGAAATAATAATTAATCTTACTGTTCCTCAAGCGCATTATGGAATAACAACCGCGGCCTTAAATGCCGGTAAGCATGTATATACCGAAAAGCCGCTTGCACTGACACGTGAAGATGGTGAGAAGATCATTGCCTTGGCCGCAGAGAAAGGCCTTCGCATCGGATGTGCTCCTGACACCTTCCTGGGAGCAGGCCTGCAAACCTGCCGAAAGATCGTTGATGATGGTTGGATTGGCCGGCCAATCGGAGCCAACGCCTTCATGGCAGCGCCTCATCGCGGCCCAGAGAACTGGCATCCAGACCCCGAGTTCTTCTACCAGTTTGGCGGCGGCCCAATGTTCGACATGGGACCTTATTATTTAACGGCGATGGTACACCTGATGGGGCCTATCTCCCGCGTCTCCGGTGCAAACCGCATCAGCTTCCCCACCCGTACCATCACCAGCCAGCCGAAATATGGCAAGCAGATACCTGTGGAAATCCCAACGCATGTGAACGGCTTGCTGGAGTTTGAAAATGGTGCCGTTGCCACCATCATGCAGAGTTTTGACACATGGGCTGCGAACTTGCCCTTCATCGAAATCTACGGAACAGAGGGAACTCTTTCTTTACCAGACCCCAACTTCTTTGGCGGAGACGTGAAAGTATATCGCCCAGGCAGTGACTGGAAGACCGTTCCCCATAGTCACATCTATAGTGACCACTGGCGAATGTTGGGCGTGGCCGACATGAGCGCAGGCATTCAACTCGGGCGTCCACACCGTGCGAGCGGCCAACTGGCACTGCACGTGCTTGACGTGATGCAAAGTATACACGAAGCCAGCGATCAGGGCCGAAGCGTTGAGATCACCAACACGACAGAACGGCCAGCTCCTATGAAAATGGGGCTTATCACAGGTCAGATAGACTAAGGATAGACAGATATGAAAAAAGCACTCGTAGTACGCGGCGGATGGGATGGTCACGAACCAGTTCAGTGTTCCGATATCTTCATTCCGTTCCTCAAAGATAATGGATTCGATGTAACAGTCGTTGACGAAAGTATGGATATCTATACTGACGCAGCCTTCATGAGCAGCCTCAGTTTAGTTGTTCCTGCATGGACATGCGGCGAAATCAAGGGTGAGCAAGAGGCAGGTTTGTTGAATGCTGTTCGCAGCGGTGTCGGTATCGCTGGATGGCACGGCGGCATGTGCGACGCCTTCCGCAACAACACGATGTATCAGTTCATGACCGGCGGTCAGTGGGTTGAGCATCCTGGCGGTATCATCGACTACACCGTGCAGATCACCAAGCCCGAAGATCCTATCGTGGCTGGCCTAGGCGAATTCGCCATGCACTCCGAACAGTATTACATGCACACCGATCCGGGTAATGAGGTTCTAGCGACAACAACAATCGGCGGTATCCCTTACCCATGGGTGGAAGGCACCGTGATGCCTGTAGTTTGGAAGCGCAAGTTCGGCGAAGGAAAAGTGTTCTACAGTTCCTTAGGCCATGTCGCTTCAGACTTCGACGTTCCAGAAGCGAAGATCATCATGCAGCGCGGAATGATTTGGGCCGCCAAGTAATATAGCACCGCACTAAGAAGCAGCCGGAGTTGTATACCCTATACAGCTCCGGCTGTTTTTGTAGTCACTCAGAGAACCTAGACGCTTTCAAAGCAATGAACACCCCAGCCATCAAACTGCGCAGCAAATCCCTTGCGTTGTATTGTCATTTTCTTTTTAGGGTTTGTTTGGTACCAAGCATGCGAGCCCCTGTTTACTGTTAATACGCACGATATCGGCTTTGCACTTCTGTTTACCGCTATGACCGTCAGTTTATTACCATGACGCTTTGTGATGAGCTTCACACGCTCGTCACGGCATGTCAACGCATCACCCACAGTTGGCGCCGCCAACACATCATGCATGGAGCGTAACTCTTGAGCAATCGGCTTGATTTTTGCCTTGATATACGTACCGCCAGCATCGTGATACCTCTGGTCTTGGAACATCAGTATTCCCGTTGCGCCATTAACGATAGCATCAAAAGCCATATATCTTAGGACATTCAGAGGGGGATACTGATGGTTCTTAGCCTTCAGAGCCTCATCTGTTGTGCCATCCGACCAACCAAATGCCTGAAGCGTCATCATCACGGGTTTCTTGCCGCCTAATGCTTGAAGGTTCTTCACAGTTTCATCGCCAACGACAGACAGCGTCTTGTTTGGCAAATCGGAGTGGCGATCCTCCCCACCATCCCACCACGGGTAGATATCGGATCCGCCAACATCAACAAACCGGTAATACCTGCGCAGACTGGCGATGCTGCCTCTGGGCGCAGCATTAGAAAATACTGGATGATTGGGGTCATGCTGGCGAATAGAGTGCGCTCCAGCACAAAACGTGGCAATGTCGTTACCCGCCCATGCCACTTCGTCGCCGATATCATATGCAAAAAAGGCTGGATGGATGCGTGTTACATCCATGATTGGCGCATATGCGGCTGTAAGTCGTTTAGCTTCATCGGCTAGATTTGGGGTATCATGGCTCACCGCATACCTAAGCACACCGATCGCTTTTAGCCCCCGTTTATGCAATTGATCGAGGAACTGCTTAACGCCTTCGGGTCCCCTTTCATATAGATGCCCCGTGCCCGTGACGTTAAAGCCATACGAAGCCAATGTGTCCATCACGCTTTCAGATGGATAGTCAATGCCCCACATCCCTATTGGGAAGAAGGGCTTACCACCATGCATAAACCTATGGTCAGACGATATTTGAACGCCACTTGCTGCCCCCTTATATTGTGGGAGATCCTTGAGCTGACGCTCTTCGGCACCGATCGTACCAGGAGGAAGCTGCTCAATCTGCAGATCACTGATCCATACACTGCCCGGGGCTTTCACCTGCATCTGTATTTTGGCGGATGACATGATGGTGTTGACATCGCGAAAATCCAAACGAACATCCTGCCAGGCGGCACCAACCTGCCGCCATTCATACCCGACGGCAGCCGCAACACTCTCGCCCTGCAAGAAGCCGATATATACGTTGTATTCCTGCGGGAAATGATCCGACCTTGCGCGGAACTTCAACCGGTATTCGCCGTTCTTGTCAAACTTCTTTATATCAATAGGCTGCCATATGTAAGTTGATTCCGTTCCATCAGCAGCAGACAGTTCTGCACTTATTTTAATGGACCGGATAGATTCATCTGTTGCCACAGTAACGAGGGATGGATTAGGGCAAGTCCATCCTGACAACGAGTCGGTAGTGCTAATAGGTATAGTATTCACACGTATTACTCCTTGAACAGAAAGTGGTGTGTTGCATGATATAGGGTTATTCACCATGCCATTTCGCAAGTCCTGCTTATAAAGTGTGTGGGCTGCTGCATAAACAACAACCCCCGAGATGAATACATCCCGGGGGTAAGTGATATGCTTTATAGACTGACGACTAGTATTTAGTCAACACCAAACTAGCATTATGACCGCCAAAACCAAACGAGTTACTAATCGCAACCTGAATATCAGCCTTACGAGCGTTGTTTGGTATATAGTCCAGATCGCACTCAGGATCTGGCACTTCGTAGTTCACAGTCGGCGGAAGAATACCGTCGCGAATCGCTAGTATACAAGCGATTCCCTCAACGGCACCTGCGGCACCCATCAAGTGACCAGTGCAGCCTTTTATTGAGCTAACCGGCACATTGCTGCCAACAGCCATCTTAATGGTCTTGGTTTCCAATCTATCGTTAGTAGGAGTAGAAGTTCCGTGAGCATTTACATATTGAATATCTGCTGCAGATAATCCGGCTTTTTGTATAGCCATCTTCATACAACGCGATGTTTGTACACACTCAGGATCGGGTGAAGTGATGTGAAATGCATCCGATGTTGAACCATATCCCGCTAACACACCGTAGATTTTAGCACCACGAGCTTGAGCATGTTCAAGTGACTCTAAAATCATAATACCAGCCCCTTCGCCCATCACAAACCCGTCTCTTTCTTTATCAAAAGGACGGCTTGCGTGCTCAGGATCATCATTTCGTCGGCTCAACGCCTTACAGGCATTAAACCCACCGAGCGAATAGGCACTCACTGTAGCATCACTGCCACCAGAGATCATCACGTCTGCATCGCCTCGTTGTATAATCTCTGCGGCTTCTCCAAGGCTATGCGACCCTGTCGCACAGGCTGTGGTGATGCACATAGATATCCCTTTGGCACCTAAAGCCATGCTGACTTGCCCCGCCGCCATGTTCGCAATCATGTTTGGAATCATGAAAGGGCTTAGTCTACCGGCACCACGATCTCTGAAGATAATGTGCTGTTCTTCAATCGTGATGATGCCGCCCATGCCGCAGCCTAATACCACACCAAGCCGCTCTGGGTCGACATTTTCTGCCGATATTCCTGCATCTTGAGCAGCTTCACACGCTGCCCACACTGCTAACTGGGAAAACCGATCCATACGCTTGACTGACTTGACGTCAATATATGGTTCAGGTGTAAAGTCATGCAATTGGCAGGCAATCTTAACCGGACTGTTTTCCACGTCGAAGTCGGTTATACGACGTGCCGCTTTCTTTCCTGACAGCAAGCTGTCCCAGAATACGGGGATACCCTGTCCAAAAGGAGTCACGGCTCCCAAGCCCGTGATGACGATTGTCTTTCGGCTATTGGACATATGCGACTTAGCCTAGCTTGCTCTGGATATAGCTGACTGCGTCAGACACTTTGCGGATCTTCTCTGCATCTTCATCGTCGATCTCAACTTCAAACTCTTCTTCAAGAGCCATCACCAACTCAACGAGATCCAAGGAATCGGCGCCGAGGTCGTCCATGAAAGCTGCATCGGGAGTAACTTCATTTGCATCGACGTTGAGTTTCTCTACGACGACTTTCTTCACGCGGTCGAAAATTTCCATAGGAATTCTAATATCCTCCGTTTATGGTATACAAGAGAGATTTGCTTTTTTGTTTAAACTGCGCGATGCAGCTCAATTTATATCATAACCAGGCCGCCGTCCACAGTCAAGGTCTGACCGGTCATATAACCAGAGTCATCACTTGCCAGGAACAGCACTACTCTAGCGACATCATCGCCAGATCCTAGTCGAGCGAGCGGTACATTTTTCAACATTCCTTCGCGTACAGCTTCGGACAGCTTGTCGGTCATCGATGTCTCGATCCAGCCCGGCGCCACTGCATTTACGCGAATATTACGTGAACCCAACTCTTTAGCAGATGATTTGGTAAGGGCAATCAACCCACCTTTTGAGCTCGAGTAGTTCGCTTGACCAGCGTTGCCGATTTGCCCCATGATTGAGGCGATGTTTACAATGGCACCGCTGCGCTGTTTCATCATAGGCTTAGTCGCCGCTTTAGTTGTTAAGAATGCACCCTTTAGGTTCACTCCTAGCACTGCATCCCAGTCCTGTTCAGACATCCGCATAATCAGACCGTCTTTAGTGATACCCGCAGCATTCACGAGTACGTCTAGCCGACCATGCTTGTCCAGCAGAGCTTTGAAGCCATCATTCACGCTGTCCGCACTGGCAACATTCATCTGCATCACTTCGGCTTTGCCGCCTGCAGCAATGATGTCGTCCACAACACGCTGAGCATTAGCCTCAACGTAGTCTGCTACGACCACCATAGCGCCTTCACGCCCAAAGGCGCTGGCGATACAATAGCCGATTCCTCGCTTGTCGGCGCCGCCGCCTGTAACAAGCACCACTTTTCCATCAAAACGCATATTAAGCTCCTAATTTCTCTGCCACAGCCCGTATTTCATCGGGTGTTCCGCAGCGCATAGTTTCTACACCTGGCAGGGTGCGTTTTACTAGTCCGCATAGCACATCACCAGGTCCTGCTTCTATAAACAGCTCCACGCCCATGTCACGCATGGTCAGTAGACTTTGGCTCCATAACACAGAGCTTGTTATCTGCTTCAGCATCAGTTCCGGTATCTCAGAAACACTTTGCGGAGGTTGTGCCGTGACATTCATCACGATCGTTGTTTTTGGATCGTTCCATTGAGCATTCATGAACATCGTCTGCAGTTCCTCTGCCGCCGATGCCATCAGGCTCGAATGAAATCCTCCAGACACAGCCAATGGAAGAGCACGTTTAGCACCTTTCTGTTTACAAAGTGCACACGCGGCTTCGACGGCTGCCTTTTCGCCCGAGATAACCACTTGCCCCGGACTGTTAAAGTTCGCAGGAGTAACTACTCCTGCAGCACAAGCCTCTGCACAGGCTTCGGAAATGAGTTCATCGGATAAACCGAGGATTGCTGCCATCGACCCAGGATGGGCCGCTGCCGCTTTGTCCATCGCGTTAGCTCTGGCTTGTATAAGCTGCAGCCCTTGTTCATAACTGCACGCGCCAGATACTGACAATGCAGCGTACTCACCAAGGCTGTGACCAGCAACTACTGTGGGAGCTAACGGAACTAAACTGCCCAAGGCCGCCACAACAGCACTGCTGCAAACATACAACGATGGTTGAGCATTGATGGTTTGTTTGAGGGTAGAGCTATCGGCGGTGGTAAGCAGTTGAGAGATCGATCGGCCAAGCACCGCATCAGCCTTTTGTACGGCCTCATTGGCAGCACTAAACTGAGCGATGACCTCGGTGCCCATACCAGAGCTTTGTGCACCTTGGCCGGGAAAAAGCAGGGCGTATTTGAGCTTTGACAAGTTCGTGTCAGCCTCACTTTCGTGGGTTATGTGTAGGTGACGCGAGACGGTATTAACCGTTGCCCGTGCCACCTTCTTGGAGTAGGAAAGGAAGTGAACTCACCATCTCAGCACGCTCACTCATGGCTTCAGATATTCTTGCTACCATATCGTGTTTCACTGAGCGAAGTGTCAATTCAAGTCCATTGGTTACAGCGCGAGCGTTTGAAGATCCATGACCAATGACAAGCACACTATTGACGCCTAGCAAATGCGCCCCGCCGTATTCATCGGGATCGGTGTGGTGCTTAAGCTTCTTTAATGTACCCATCATCATCGCCATCGGAACCTTCAAAAGTGGATTTCTTTCCACTTCGCGTTTCAGCAAATGAGCTACCATCATGCCAACGCCTTCAGCGGTTTTGAGAACCATGTTGCCTACAAAACCATCACACACAACAACAT
>CAZFLA010000130.1:0-10167 GCA_964519405.1 uncultured bacterium | reverse complement strand
GGTTCCCTATACCTTTAACAACGTCGTGCCTGTTAACGGCAAAGCAACTGCTAACTATGAGGTCAGTGCGTTCATGCCGCCTATGGCTGCTGGCAGTCAACGCGGTTATAAGGTGCAGTATCTGGTGAATGCCGGGGGCACGATATACCCGGTATATGTTGATCAGAATACAGATAAGTCCGATGGCGAATGGAAGTCATTAGGTGTCTTCCCTATAACTAATGGCGGAAGTATTTCCGTAGCCTGTACAAACTTTGATCAAAACATTGCAGCTGGCTCTAAGGCCGATCTCGTGGACATTGATGATACCAACACGACTAACACAGAACGTGATGGTATTTGGAATACTCCTTCTACAGCAGAGCCCGGCGCTATAAATGACAGCTATATTCAAAGCCCTGTCACTTTATCAAGCGACCCCACTACGGTGGGCAGCTTCATGTGGAAGCCTACACTAAATCCACAAGCTGGTAATGTTGGTCGTTATACGGTTTACGTGCATCTGCCGCAGATATCTGGCTCAGTTAAAAGAGCTGCATGGACCGAATATACGATTAACACAGTAAATGGACCAGTTAAGGCATATGTCAACCAAGCCGGTAACTGCCTATATGGGCAGACACCAGTTGCCAATGCTGCATGGATATCGCTAGGCACATACAGCCTAGACAAAACAGCTAGCCCGTATGTGATGCTGACCAACTACACGGCTGACGCTGCGAGTGCAGGCGCCGTTGTGATCGCTGATGCTGTTCGATTTGAACAGGAAGCTGCTGTTGCTGTGAGCGACGTTTTGCGAATACGAGAGCGGCGTATGGTTGTCGCGGATGCAATCGAGTATTCAGCACCGAGCAGCACATCCGGTTCAATAAACGGAACACCTGCCATCGGTATGGCAACTGTGAAATTGAATAACGGATCTACCGATAGTAAGCTAATTACGGTTGTTCCAACCCTAGGCGGCGAGCTATATGCTCTTGATGCTAATGGTGACGAAACATCAGGCACAACCTGGAGTTATTGGGTGCTGGATGGCAGCGCCGACAAAAACGGATCGGTGCAGTATAGTTACAGTTCACCTTTAATCACCACTAAGGGATCTGGCGGACAGACGATGGTGCTGGTGAACAACTTCTGGGGCCGAACATTCGCGGTTGACACTATTGGTAATGGCGACTATAATCCTGGGGTTACCAAGGGAACCACCAGCCTTCTTTGGGCCTATCCTAAGGTTGACGAAGCCAACCTTGGCGAACAGATTGTCAGCAGCCCAGCAGTATCTAACGACCGCGTATTTGTAACCACACTATACGGTAGGGTTCACACTGTTGACCTCACCACAGGTGAGAAGATATGGCAATATCCTGAAACACCAACTTGGGGTGGAATCAGCAGCACACCTGCATTGTTCGAAGACAAAGTATACTTTGGCACTGAAAGCGGGAAAGTGGTTGCCTTACCAGCCACAGGGGCAAGTGTAACAAGCCCTGTATGGCAATATCCATCCGATGCTCAAACAGTGCGACCCGACAGTTTTGTGTTGAGTTCACCGGCCGTATTGGAACTGCCTAACAGTCTTCAGACTGTGCGAAACTTCAGCAAAGTGCTTTATATCGGTGACCGCGCAGGCCACATGTGGGCGATCGATGCTGTTGGCAATGGTGATGGAACCACATCATTGGCTTGGCAAAACTCAAGTGGAACAGAGTCTGCTAGCCGACAGTGGTCTGGACAGATACAGAGCTCACCATCATTTACATACATGACACGCATGATGGACTCGTGGACGGTTGTGTTTGGTCTGATGGGCAACGGGGCTTTATATGGCCTCAATGCACTTAACGGTGGCGCCGATACTTCAAACTCATATGTTTGGGGCTATTACACCGAAGGTACTAACGTATTTACCAGCCCTGCCGTAGCTAATGGGTGGATGTATGCGGGCTCTGATGATGGCTTCCTATATGCCTTCAACAACAGAGCTGGGTATGCATCAGGATACGAAGCCGATGAACAGATGCCTGGCGAAGAAATTACTAACCCAGACGCAGAGCCTGGAACAGATGCTTGCATTGACTGGAGCACCATGAAGGTTGAGTTCTTCGGCGAAAAAGAATATGAGGCTATACGACAAGGCGAATATCGACTTGGCGAAGTTAACCCTGATCATAAAGATCCTGAACAAGTCGAAGATAAACGCCTGCGACGTCCGGGATATGAATGGGGCGATCGTATTTACGGCGTAGTGTATGGTTTAGATGTGTCCTGCGTTAAGGACATAGCTAAACGTCCGCGCAGTGTAACTATCGGTATACGGGGTAATATTGAGAACTACCAGATATCGACGACATTCATACCGTATGAAGATGAGAATGCTCCAGAATATACCGACCCGGACACCGGTACTACATCGGTAAGAACAAAACTGCGGGCTTATGTGACGTTCAATATCATACCTGATCGTAATACATGGTGGACCCCTGGGCAGAAGCTCAGCCTGTATGCAAAACCAACCGACGGTGAACTGCAGATAGGCCCAGATGCCACTAAGGGTATTACTGAATTTACGATATACAACCCATTGGCCATTAAGACTGCTAAGAACAGCATAGGTTGGTCGACAAATACACCAACTGGCAGCTCTATACCTAATGACTGCGAGTTTGCCCTCAACGGCAACGGTGTAGGGAACCCATTATCGGGCACCTCGAAAAACTCCAGAGTCTCTACAAACGTAGCAAGCGCTGGCGGCGACTATGTGCTGCATGGCACCACCGGACAGGCACTGGTTTATGTGGCCAACCGAAGTAAGCTGGGACTTATAGACTCAACAGGCAAGCCATATCCAGCTGGTCAACCTCAACGAATGATTTCAGGTCTGCGAGTTGTTCCTGCTAAGTTGGAATATGGAACATCGACTCCGTTCAACTATATGTCCAGCGAAACGAAACCAACGGTTCCTAACCGCAGCTTCGACTATCCTGACATTCCTGAGAGATCAAGCATCTTCTTCATGAACGGCAGCGACATCACATATGGTATGTCACAAGTCACGCTGGCACCGGCTACCTCAACCAGCTCAACTGATGTGATGACTGGTGATAGCCGAAAAATGAACCAGTTAACAGGACGATTGAATGTAAGCGTGCCTAAGTATCAGCCAGAAAATGACGGATACAACGGCATGTATACGGCGTATCTCGATCTAAACGCTAACGGAAGGTTAGACACAGCCAACTCATCAGATTATTGGCTGACACCAGTTCCGAGCACCAAAGAAGAGACATACCGTGTGTTCTCTGCTTCGTTGAAAGTTCCACGTGATGCTAAGATCGACATCGTCGACAAGAGCATATTCTTGGGGTCAGTACCTCAAGGGTTCGGTGACCAGATGGGTGATACATTACCAAGCTTTACTGCTGGTAATGATGCACGAAATACTACTTGGAAACCAGTAACCATACGTAATACGGGTAACGTAAACTTGCTGGACCTGAAGTTGATGGGTCTTCCTCCTGTGGCAGCTTTGAACAAAGGAACCATTTGGGGCAGTCAGCAAGTATCACCGGCATTTGGATTGGTCTACAACACCAAGCAATGGCTGCAGATATCCAGCACACTGGATGATACATGGGGCTATGACAGGAACGCTCAGAAGCCACGTGCTAATGGCTCACCGACATTCATGAGAATCAACGGGCAGCCACCACGACTTGGTGCTCGCATCCCATTAGGAACGCCGCAAGGCACCTATACCGGCTACGTGACTCTATATGACGCTCAAGGGCTATTGCCGATATCGGTGACACCAAGTTTCGGCGGCGAAGTATATGGTACGAATGTCGTCAAGGCGAACATCACTGTTTCCGAAGCGAGAATGACGAACGATAAGTCAGACGGAACACTCTGGCAGCTACAAAGCAGCAAACAGTCAGGTGACTTGCCTGCTAATATGATGCCATCAGCGTTGCTTAACGCCACAACCATGA
Organism: uncultured bacterium; assembly: GCA_964519405.1. Lineage (GTDB taxonomy): Bacteria > Armatimonadota > HRBIN16 > HRBIN16 > HRBIN16. The sequence continues at coordinate 6,178 of CAZFLA010000130.1, read as the reverse complement.
ACTTGGCTTGGACAAGTAATCGAAGCAACCCTGCACAACCTGCTTGGAAACTGTTCTTTGGACAGATGACACGTAATGCTGCAGGAGCCTGGCTGCCAGCCGTGGCGAATCAACAGTGGTTCAGTGTGAAACCTCTAAGCAACACAGGTTTCCCAGATGACCCGAATGGTGACCTGTTCAAACAGAGCGGTGACAATGATGATACGATCCTGAGCAACAGCGGTCAGCACAGTGGGCCCGTATTGTTCTCCTACAACAACAAGAAGTATGTTGTGTGGAATGGGCAGGCGATTAAGGTCTATCAAAACCAGCAGTTCAACGTGTATGGGCTGTTCACAGCTACTATCGGCAACGATGGCCAGCCTGATGATGGCAGTATCGAAAGACTGCCATTCGATCCAATGCTGCCTATGAGCAAACCTGCGATCACAGTGATTGATGGGAAAGCCATATTAATGTGGATGAGCCTCAAAGGGCAAGTTATGTATTCCATTAACACAGACAGCAATCTGGATGTGAAGCAGTGGAGCCCACCCACGAGGCTAAATACACCTCGCGGCATTCGAGAGATCGACAGTGCACGACCTGTGATGCTGACTGTTAACAATGAAGATCGACTCTACGTGATGGTAAGCGGGCTAGAGCAAAACGGCGATGCCTCGCAAGTGTATCTGCTTCGCTACAACATTAGGGGTAAAAACCTAATGTCAGCAGGATTAGGCAACACTACCGAAACCACCAGGCTGCAGCGACAACCTAACAGCAATGTGTGGGTTGGACGTGATATGAGCTGGCAGCAAGACGACATTAAGGTCTTCTTGAATGGAGAAGAGCTTAAGACGACCAACAGTGCTTATGATGATCAAAGCGGTGTCATGACATTCGCCACTGAAGACGGCGGCGGGTACCTTGTAGACTTATCGCAAGGAACGGTGACATTCCCATATGCACAGCCTAAGCTAACTGACGTTGTTACGGTGCAGTATCGGGCACGTGCTATGCGGCTCACTATCAACCGAGACGACACGGCACCGACTATCTATGCTGGCAGCAACTCCAATGCAGTGGGCACGGTAGAAACAAATGGTCAAGCAATGTGGGTGTTATACCGCAAAGTTGCTAACACGGGCGCAACACAGGCCTTCTTTGGTAAGCGCATGGTCGTTAACCCCATATTCAGCGTAGATCAGTCAATAGTTGACAAGGTAAATGCTGGCCAGCTTCACACAACCGGCATTCTTTGGGACAACATCCGAGAGACGATGGTACCGACCACAGGCGCAGCCAGCGAAAGTTATATGACTGCCGTTCAAGATCCGAAAGACGGTAAGATATGGCTGTTCTGGAGCAGCTCACGCACTGGTGCTACCGATCTCTTCTATCAAACCTGGGCACCAAGGCTTCCCAGGTAGGGAAAGTGAAGAAGATAACGCCCCCATGGTAAAGAACCAAGGGGGCGTTATTATTGCCAGAGATACGTTTGAATACCTGTGTATAATACTAGAATCACAACGGAGTGGGTATTAGTGATTGAACCAATTCGTTCAGTGTGATAATCTAAATATGGATAAACACGTATACAAAGACGCTCGTGTTCAAGTCGTGCATCTGCTAACCTATGGCGGTTAAGACAGTACACGCTTGGATGCGAGTGTTTTTTTATCAAACTACGGGGTGATTACAACTATGTCTCCCAGTCTTCCCAAAAGAGATGGCTTATACGACCCACAAAATGAGCATGATGCTTGTGGCGTGGGCTTTGTCGCACATATAAAGGGACTGAAGTCACACAGCATCATAGAAAATGGTCTTCAGATACTTATGAATCTGGAGCATAGAGGCGCGAGTGGCTCCGATCCCGAAACCGGTGATGGCGCGGGTATTCTATTACAAATCCCGCACAACTACTTCAGCCGTGTTGTAGGATTTGCTCTGCCTAATGAAGGCGCATACGGTGTTGGTATGCTCTTTCTGCCGAAAGACAAAGCCGGCCTGAAAGCTGCTACAGAACTGACCGAATCTGTCATCAAAGAATATGGTCAAAAACTGATAGGGTGGCGTGACGTTCCTGTCGACAACAAGAATATCGGACAAGCAGCACGTCTGGCTGAACCAGTCATTCGACAAGTTTTCATCGCCTCGGCTGATAATGCAGATAATGATGCGTTTGAACGCACGCTGTTCCTCATCCGCAAAACAATCGAGAACCGAAGCCAGAATTTCAACCTTCCTGATGGACAGGTTTTCTATATAAACTCGTTTAGCAGTCGAACAATAGTATATAAAGGTCTGCTCTTAGCTAGGCAGATGGGCCTTTACTATACCGACTTAGTTCAACCCGATTTTGAATCCGCATTAGCCTTAGTTCATCAGCGGTTTAGCACCAACACATTCCCAAGCTGGGATCTAGCGCATCCTTACCGAATGCTAGCCCACAATGGTGAAATCAACACCCTTCGTGGCAACCGAAACTGGATGCGTGCCCGGCAAGCAACCATGTACAGCGAGAAACTTGGCGGCAGCCTAGAGAACCTGTATCCGTTAGTTACAGAGACTGGCAGCGACAGCGCCACACTAGACAATGCTTTGGAACTGCTGGTTATGGGTGGACGAAGTCTGCCGCAGAGCATGATGATGCTGATGCCTGAGGCATGGGGCCAAGAAGAGAAGTTGATGGACCGCGCCCGCAGAGAATTCTACGAGTATAGCGCAACCATCATGGAAGCCTGGGATGGTCCTGCCGCCGTAGCCTTTACTGACGGTAGGGTGATCGGCGCTTGTTTGGATAGAAACGGTCTACGACCTGCGCGTTACCTGGTAACCAGGGACGACCTCGTTGTCATGGCGTCTGAAGCGGGCGTGTTGGACATCCGAGAAGAGACAATCAGGGAAAAATGGCGACTGCGGCCAGGACGTATGTTCTTGGTGAATCTAGAAGAGGGCCGCATCGTCGGCGATGCTGAACTGAAGGATCACATCATCAATGAGCATCCATATGGTCAGTGGCTGGAGGATGAGAGGATCAACCTCAGCGAGCTTCCTGACCCAGTCATGCTCAGCAATTCCGAAACCACTCAACTGCAAGAACGGCAGCGCGTTTTTGGATATACCCAGGAAGACCTCAATCTGATACTTAAGCCGATGGCTACAGAAGGGCAAGAACCCACAGGTTCAATGGGCAACGATGTGCCGCTCGCTGTTCTCAGCAAACGGCCTCAGTTGTTATTCAACTACTTCAAACAGTTGTTTGCTCAGGTCACTAACCCGCCGATTGACCCTATCCGCGAAGAGCTGGTTATGGAGCTGCAATATTACATCGGCAAGGGCGGAAACCTGTTTGAAGATAACGCAGAGCACGCTCACCAAATCTACATTGACAGCCCAATTCTGAGCAATGTTCAGCTTGAACGCCTGCGGCAGATTGACAGCAATGACTTCAACGCCAGGACGATCAGTATACTATTTGATCCTAGCGATGCACAGTCGATGCAGGACGCTATCAAGCGTATGTGTGCAGAGACTGACAAGGCTGTAGAGGATGGTATCAGTATCGTCATTCTGTCAGACAGAGGCGTCGATCAAAAGCATGCTCCGATACCGTCTTTACTCGCAGTATCTAGCCTGCATCATCACCTAATTCGCCAAGGCACCCGAAGTTCGGTGGGTGTGGTGCTGGAGTCTGGCGAACCGCGTGAGGTGATGCATTTCGCATTGCTTCTGGGTTACGGTGTCAGCGCCGTCAATCCATATCTCGCATTTGACACCATCGGTCAACTCGTCAGCGATGGCGTTGTTGAAGGGCCTATCGCTCGTGCATGCAAAAACTATGTGAAGGCGATATGCAAGGGCATTATGAAAGTGATGTCCAAAATGGGTATCAGCACCATTCGCAGTTACCGCGGTGCACAGATATTCGAGGCCATTGGCCTTCATGAAAACTTCATCAACGATTACTTCACAGGCACGCCATCACGTATCAGTGGTGCCGGTATGAATGAGATCGCCCGCGAAACGGTGATGCGGCATGAGTTTGCATACCCACCTCAGCAAGTGCCAGGCAACCTAGGACTTGATACTGGCGGTCATTACAAATGGCGGCAAGCCGGTGAATACCACCAGTATAATCCCGACACTGTCAGCACACTGCAGCATGCTGTGCGATCTGGCAGCTACGAGAAATTCAAGGAGTTCTCGAAGCTAGTCAACGACCATGCGGAACAATTGGCTACCCTTCGCGGCCTGATGCGGTTCAAACCTGCGAACGCTATACCAATCGACGAAGTCGAACCGGTCAGCGATATTGTAAGGCGATTTGTGACCGGCGCTATGTCCTTGGGTTCTATCAGCCGTGAAGCCCATGAAACTTTGGCAATTGCTATGAACCGCTTGGGCGGCAAGAGCAACACCGGTGAAGGCGGCGAGGACAGCGAGCGATACAAGCCCGATGAAAATGGTGATCTTCGAAGAAGCGCCATTAAGCAGGTGGCCTCGGCTCGATTTGGTGTCACCGCGAACTACTTGGTAAACGCCGATGAGCTTCAGATTAAGATGGCTCAAGGTGCTAAGCCAGGTGAAGGCGGACAGTTGCCAGGGCATAAAGTGGACAGCTACGTGGCCCGCTTGAGGCACAGCACACCAGGTGTTACGCTGATTAGCCCTCCACCGCATCATGACATCTATTCGATTGAGGACTTGGCACAGCTCATCTACGACCTTAAGAATGTTAATCCTAAGGCACGTGTCAGCGTGAAGCTGGTGGCCGAAGTCGGAGTAGGTACCGTTGCTGCTGGCGTCGCGAAAGCGCATGCTGACCATGTGCTTATCTCCGGCCATGATGGTGGAACAGGAGCATCTCCTGTGAGTTCCATCAAACATGCTGGACTGCCGTGGGAACTTGGCTTGGCAGAAACTCAGCAGGTGCTTGTTAAAAACACACTGCGAAGCCGCATAGTTGTCCAAACTGATGGTCAGATAAAAACAGGACGCGAAGTGGTAATCGCCGCTCTTTTGGGTGCTGAGGAGTTTGGTTTCAGCACGGCTGCGCTAGTTAGTATGGGATGCATACTCATGAGGGTGTGTCACAACAATACCTGTCCGGCTGGTATTGCCACACAAGATCCTGTTCTGCGAGCACGGTTTGCCGGCAAGCCGGAGTATGTGGTGAACTTCTTCACGTTTGTGGCGCAGGAAGTTCGCGAATACATGGCTCAACTAGGGTTCCGCAAGTTCGATGACATGGTTGGCCACAGCGAGCTGCTGTCGGTTGAAATCCCTGAAGATCACTGGAAAGCTCAGAATCTGAAGTTGGATGTCTTGTTCAACCAGCCTGCAGAGGCTAAGACACATCCGCTGCATTGCACCACCAAACAAGATCATGGCCTAGATAAGCAGCTTGACAATGAACTGATTGAACTGTGCAGCAGTGCTATCACCATGCGCAAGCGCGTGAACATCCAGATGCCTATCCGCAACTGTAACCGAACCGTAGGCGCGATGCTCTCAGGTCGTGTGGCGGAAAGATATGGCGAGTTGGGACTTCCAGAGGGCACCATCAAGGTGAACTTCAAGGGCTCAGCAGGCCAGAGCTTCGGTGCTTTCCTGGTTAACGGAATTACCTTCGAACTCGCAGGTGATGCTAACGACTATCTCGGTAAAGGCTTATCGGGCGGACGGGTAGTGGTCTATCCGCCAAGGTTAGCCACATACAAAGCAAATGAAAACATCATTGCAGGCAACACTTTGCTATATGGCGCCACATCGGGTGAGGTATTCATCCGAGGCGTAGCTGGCGAGCGATTTGCAGTCCGTAACTCGGGAGCTTGTGCCGTTGTTGAAGGCTGCGGTGATCATGGCTGCGAATACATGACTGGTGGTACAGTCGTCGTGATCGGTGAAGTCGGACGCAACTTCGCAGCTGGTATGAGCGGAGGCGTTGCTTACGTTCTGGATGACAACGGCACCTTCCGACAGCGAGTAAACCGCGGTCATGGAAGTATCCTTCTTGAGGCTGTGACCGATCCAGATGATCAAGATACCATCCGCGAGTTGCTCAGTAAGCATCTCCGATGGACCGGTTCGGATGTCGCTGCTGGTGTGCTTCAGCGATGGGATGATTTACTTCCACGGTTTGTGAAGGTCATCTCCAAGGAATACAAGAACATGCTGGCCGTGTTAGCAG
>CAZFLA010000129.1:0-10470 GCA_964519405.1 uncultured bacterium | reverse complement strand
TTTTAAGTGACGAAACACACTCCGCTTCGGTGTCATTTCTAAATGATGAATTACGCAGCGGAATTATGACGTAATTGGCAGTGTGTTATGTGAATATATGCGTTACATATAAAAAATAAACGTAAAAGTAGCGATGTATAATATGAATACCAATACTGAAATACTCAAAAATTGCACGTTACAGATTTACTTATTAGCGTAACGGTATATGTATTCCAGCACGACGTCGCCGACCGCTTTAAGGCTTGCGGCGCTGCATTTGTCGGCTGTGTCGTATGGTGTGTGCCACTCGGGGTATTCAAAGTCGATGAGGTCTACAAAAGGAATCCCTGCATCTATAAAGGGGATGTGGTCATCTTCTATGGTGGAGCCATAGCTGTCGGGGAACTGCTTCTCGTATCCCTTTTCGGCAGCGATCGCACAGATTTTATCGAGTGTTTTGCTGTCGCTGATATTAGAGTTATATTCACGCGGAATCCTAAGATCCGCGTCGCCGATCATGTCGAGCAAGATTCCGCTGTCAGGGCGATAGCCGCGAGGGTCTTCCACGAAATATCGACTGCCTAGGAACATATCTTTTTCGCTGGCACCATAATCTTCACCATCCCAAAAGGCCAGGATCACACAGCAGTCCGGTGCTTTCTTCTTAAGGCAGCGGGCGAGCTCCAACAACACCGCTGCACCACTGGCTCCGTCGTTTGCGCCAGGCACTGGCTTCAGCTTATCCGCTGAAGCATCGGCATGGTCGCTGACTGGGCGGCTGTCCCAATGGGCGGCAATCATGAGCTTTTTCTTGCCTGATGGGTTGAAAACGGCGATGACATTGCACAGATTCAGCTCTGTATTGCGGGCACGATCTCTAAATGTTTGGACAATCACTTTGTCTGCCAGCGGTTTCAACTGCGTCACCAGCCAATTTTGGCATTGTGCGTGCGGTTTTGTGTTCGGTACACGTGGACCAAAAGCGACCTGCGCCTTAAGGTCGTTGTAGGCACGGCTGCCATCAAACGTGGGTGTTGAGGCCTTAGCACATCCCAACGAGCAGATGGCCGTGATGCAGCCGGCAATCCCGATGATACGGTTGAAACGCTGAGCCATGGTTAGTTATCCTTCGCTTTTTTCCATTTCAGATATGCGTGAATAAACAAGTCGATATCACCGTCCATGATGGCCGGCACGTTACCGGATTCCGCATCGGTGCGGTGATCTTTTACCATGTAGTATGGCTGGAATACATAACTGCGTATTTGATGTCCCCATTCGATGGGGGCTGTGTCGCCGCGCAGTGCATTGATTTTTTCTAGGTTCAAACGGCGCTCTCGTTCGGCTAATCGAGCTGACAGCACCTTCATCGCCAATAACCTGTTCTGCCCTTGACTCCGCTCATTTTGACAAGTCACGACGGTGTTTGTGGGGATGTGGGTGATGCGCACTGCCGTTTCGTTCTTCTGCATATGCTGACCGCCCGCAGTGCTCGCTCGGAATGTCTCAAGTTTTAGGTCATCAGGATTGATGTCAACTTCAGCTTCTTCTAGTTCAGGCACGACATCCACAGATGCGAATGATGTATGGCGTCGGGCATTGGAGTCGAATGGGGAAATACGCACTAGACGATGAACCCCGCTTTCGCCGTGAGAATAGCCATATGCGTTGCGTCCCTCTATGCGAATGGTGGCGCTTTTAATGCCAGCCACATCACCAGGGTTGTGATCTAATAACTCTGTCTTGAATCCGCGTGTTGCGGCCCAACGCAGATACATTCGCATCAGCATTTCCGCCCAGTCGCAGCTTTCGGTTCCGCCTGCACCCGCGTTGATCTCCATGATGGCATTGCCTTCGTCATGTTCACCCGATAACAGCGTGTCGATTTCCAGAGTATCTATATCGGACTTTAACCGTTCTGTTTGTTCTGCGAACTCTGCAGCAAGATCGTCATCTTCGTCTTCTTTAAGCAGTTCAGCGGTTGCTTCTAGGTCATCGAGCTGCTGTTTGACCTGCTCCCATGGGGCGATGCTCTGCTTAAGACTATTCAGCTTTTGCATTGTGGCTTGTGCTTCAGTAGGGTCGTCCCAGAACGAGGCGACCGCAGATTGCGCCTCAATTTCGGCGGCTTGCGTGCGCACATCGTCTACTTTCAGGCTGATCGCCAGCTCATTCAATATGTGTCGGTACATCGATAAATCTAAAGTTGAAGGGTCAAGCATAATCGGGGTAATGTCTCCATGCGGTTGCTGATTCTATTATACGTTAAGCAGCCCGCTGGTGGTTCCATTAGTTCCTAGAAACGTAATGTCGCCACCGAGCAGAGCTGCTTATAGACGATGTTAAGTGTTATTGCCCGGGTACTAGTGCTTTACTGCGAGTTTGGATCGCAGGTATCTGTCTGATGAATACATCGCGGCTCATCAGTTTCCACGATGGCAGTTGGTCGCAATAAGCCATGACCGGTTCAGCACCTACGGAGATTCCATCACCCGGCACTTTCACGGCATCAAGCCGCCAGGTATAGGCATGCATAACCGACTTCAATCCCTTAACTTTAACAGCAGGCACGCTGTAAGTGATGGAATATGCTGGCCCTAGTGCCTCCGGGGCACCATTACGCCACATCACGATGCTGAATTTTGGCTTCTTAGCATCAGTTGACTTTAGTACATACGCTTCGACATTTTGCTCTGGCTGAGCCATTCCTACCAGCTGGTAACCCTTCATCGAATCCGACGCCGCTGCGAAACTGAGCAGCCGCAGTTTTGGACGGTAATCGATGTCAAACAAACCGCTGTATATTAGGTTGCCTGCTTCGTACCAGTCACGACCGAGGTAATAGTAGACGGCATCCATGTTATATAGGAATAGGTCACGGGCAAAAGCCTTCACGATATCAGCAGGATGGCCATATGCTGCTTCCTCGCTGTTGACCAACGGCTTTGGTTTTCCATATGGTCTGACAGCGTCTCGGAAAAACCTTGGAAAATCCTGTTCGGCCAATGGCCAAGTGTAATGCAGTGTGTATCCATCGGTATATGCGTTCAAGCCTGCCCTCAATGCGGCTTTTACCCAGGCACGCCCTTCACCGGCAGCATCATGCGATGTGTCGCGAGCATATGTAGAAGCGATTGACATCACACGTGCTTTTGGTGCAAATCTTCGGGTGGCTTCAAACAGCATCTTTTGCTCCTGAGCATACATCTCTGGTGTTGATCCGCCTTTCCACCAAGTGGATGGGGCATCAACTTCGTTGGCGAGCTCAGTGTATTGGATGTGCGGCGCGTATCGTTTGATGACTTTCTCAAGATAGGTTTTGTACAGATCATATGATTCCGGTTTGGCTGCGGCGATGACCATCCGTGCCATGCTATGCTCACCAGCAGGATATCCCATGGTGAGCATGAAGTTCATGCCATATCTGGAAGCTTGTTGAACCTGATAATCAAGCTCGGTCATGTGGTCGAAATTGTCACCAAGGCGATGCCAGCAGCTCTCGGCTGTTCGAAGCGAATCGACCCCTACACGAGAGAGCATTTCGAACATCGGACCACAGAGTGCCGCTTTACTGGCCAGAACAAAAGGTGTCTCCATGCCGTGCACGCCGAAGCGATGAAGACCTGGCTCGGAATGCGTGTTTGGCCGCCTGTTAGCCAGTTTGCGCTCCACTTCCTTTGTGGAACTCTCGTTAACGGCTTCATGAGTGCGGCTCATCTGAAGAGGATACATGTTGGCTTGTATGCCAGCAGCCCATCCGCCAGTTTTGCTGAGCGCTTTTTCTTTGGTACCCGCGGGGTGGCCTTTTGGCCAGTTATCTGTGGGAGCAAACTGCGCATCTGTGGTCAACACGATCTCATCTAGGAAAGCTGCGTAGATGTCTTTTCCGCTGGCTCGGGGAGCGTCAACCACCACTTCGACGGTGTGAGTACCAGCAGACAGTGACTGCGGTGCGGCTTTTGTCCAGCAGAAGTAGTTTTCTGGCCATGGAAATCCGTAGGCTTCGCTGTATTGCTTCAATCCCTTCAGCGATTCTGGTTTACCGCCGTCGATGATGATTGTTAACGGACATGCCCAATCTACATTCTGTGGGTGCGCAGCTACCCACAGATCATAACGGTCGGCTGTTAGCAAGCGAAAACTATACTTTGCATAATACTTTTTTTGCGGCTCGCTCTTTTGATAGTCGGCCATCAGCTTAAGGAAAACCCCACCAACAGCACCAGATCCATCATCTTTCGCTTGTGCGGCGATTCCCGGTGTAAAGTTCGTGGAAATTGGATTCTCTGCAGATATAAAAAGTGTCGTTGGCATGGGTATATCCCTCATTATGTAATCATATTCCATTATAGCAAAGCACCTTCACACTACGGTACGAAGCATTGGTATGCCTGTTAATTGAGGGGTTAATGTTGTGCTAATATGTGTTTTTGGGCCTCTTGACATCCGGTGAAATGAGGAGTAATGTCTATCTAGTGGGCATGATACCCACGAAACCACCACTGCAGAATCTTCGCCAAGTTAGCATAATTCTGAATGTTCAGATTTCCTCACTAAGTATGCGTTCTCTCTCAGAGTTGAATACCTACCCCACGACGCGGGTTCAGCAATTCGCTAGGAGGACAGAAAATGAGCAGAGAACTTCAACTTTTACTCGTCTTAGGCATCATCATCACAGCATGTAAGCTCGCTGGGCATGTTAGTGCTCGGTATCTGCATCAGCCTGTTGTGTTCGGCGAGATATTAATCGGGCTATTACTCGGCCCGTCCGTGCTCAACTTACTCCACTGGACTCCATTTGCTGCCAACAGTGCATGGTTAGGTGATCACCTGCATGTTTTCGCTAGCTTAGGTGTATTGCTGCTCATGTTTGCTGCTGGGATAGAGACCGACCTCGATCAGGTTCGCAAGGTCAGCCAAACAGCCTTATGGGCAGCCATTTGCGGGGTGATACTTCCGCTCATCGCTGGTTTTGCATGCTGCAGACTTTTTGGATACAACATCACCGAAAGTGCATTTGTGGGCACCGTTTTGGTAGCTACATCGGTCAGCATCTCCGCGCAAACGCTGATGGAGCTGCGGGTGATGCATTCACCAGAAGGCATGACCATACTAGCTGCCGCAGTTATTGATGACGTGCTTGGGATTATCGTGTTAAGCGTGGTCGTCGCCTTTGCATCGGCGATGGGAGCCGGAGCGCTCCATAACACGGGGTTGGCAGCCACAACATCAAGCCGCATTGCAAGCTTGACTGGGTTAGCTAATGGTCCGGCGCTTGGAGTAGGCAGCGTGCTGTTGCTCATGCTTAGCTTCTTTGCGGTGACACTGATCGTCGGAAAAAAACTACCGCATATAGTGAAGCTTGCCGATAAGCTGCACAGTGAAAACACCGCAGCAGCAGGTGCCATGGTATTAGTGTTGTTGTTTGCCGTTCTGGCGCAAGTTGTTGGTCAGGTTGCTGAGATCACCGGTGCTTACCTAGTGGGCGTGTTCCTGTCGCAAAGCAAGTTCAGGTCAGAAATCGAGCAGTCCTTTAAGCCGATTATGCATGCATTATTCGTTCCCGTCTTCTTCGCGAACATCGGGCTCGGTGCTGATGTTCACCTTATAGATACAGCCATCATGCCATTCGCTGCTGCGATCGTAGCCGTTGCCTTGATCACGAAAGTGGTTGGATGCGGTTTAGGTTCACGAGTATCAGGTTTCACCAATCAACAGTCGTTACGGGTTGGCGTTGGCATGATTAGCCGAGGCGAAGTTGGGCTCATCGTTGCTCAGGTTGGAGTAACTGCCGGTGTTATCGGTCAACCCCAATATGCAGCCATGATCCTGATGGTTCTCGCGAGCACAGTGGTTACACCTGTGCTGCTGCGTCTCGTCTTTCCGAAAGGTGGTAATACTTCCCAACCCAGCAGCATGAAGGCCGTTCAGGCCGGTTCAGAGTTACCTGGGTAGAATCGTAAGTCGTATCCGGCAGTCGTAAGGCTGCAAGAAGTGCGCTTGCTGTGAAGTGCGGTCCAGACGTTGGCGTCTACACAATCCCATTGGCGGTTCCTAACAACACAGAAAGGTGACACCAAAATGACAAAATTCAGAACTTTCCGTCGCTGGCTCGGCATCGTGGGTATGATACTCGTAGTCGTCGGGCTGGTAGGATACAGAGCCGTTGGTCAGGATCAGCAGACAGCAGCGGCATCATCGGCCCCAGCTGCTGCATCAACACCTGTAGTAACCGGTGACCCCAGCGGAGCGAATACAGGAACCATTACTGATGTAACTGCTAAAGAGGCTGGTAAGCCCACTTTTCAAGAGATTGGCAACCAGGTCGGCAAGAACAAGATCAGTATCAACTTCATCTGGACGTTGATCTGCGGCTTCTTGGTTATGTATATGCAGGCCGGTTTCGCTCTGGTTGAAACAGGCTTCTGCCGCAAAAAGAACGCTGCTGAAGTGATGTTCATGAACTTCGCCATCTATGCGTTAGGCGTAGTGGGATACTTCCTAGTGGGCTTTGGCCTGATGTTTGGTGGAGTAGGCGCGCTTGCTAACCTAGGCGGGACGGCTCCGTTAGTGGGGCATGAGTTCGCAGTAAACATCGCAGGTAAGTCGTTTGGCCTATTTGGAACACATGGCTTCTGCTTAAGCGGCAACGCATACGATGTTGGTGTATTAACCCTATTCCTATTCCAGATGGTATTTATGGATACCACTGCTACTATCCCAACTGGTGCTTTGGCAGAACGATGGAAGATGAGCTCGTTTGTGGTGTGGGGCTTCTTCGTCAGCATGTTCCTTTATCCGTTGTATGGCAACTGGGTATGGGGCGGTGGCTGGCTTGCAACCCTAGGTGCTAACTTCGGTCTAGGCCATGGCGTAGTAGACTTTGCAGGTTCGTCGGTAGTCCATGCAGTTGGTGGTATCGCAAGCGTCGCGGCAGCCGGTGTTCTTGGAGCCCGTATTGGCAAGTTCCGCAAGGACGGTAAGCCGGTTGCTATTCCTGGTCACAACATACCGATGGCACTGCTTGGCACGTTCATCCTGGCCTTCTGCTGGTTTGGATTTAACGCTGGAAGCACCATGGCTGGCACCGATCTTCGGTTAAGTGTTGCAGCTGTAAACACCATGATTGCTAGTGCTTCTGGTATGTTAATGACAATGTTCATGACTTGGAAAATGAACGGTAAGCCAGATCCTGCCATGAGCGCCAACGGAATGTTGGCAGGTTTGGTTGCCATCACTGCACCTTGTGCATTCGTGAACCCTGGTGGTGCATTCGTGATCGGGCTGATATCGGGAGCATTAGTCATCTTTGCAGTATGGTTCGTAGAGAACAAAATGCATCTTGATGACCCAGTAGGTGCTATTGCTGTTCACGGCTTTAACGGATTGTTCGGCCTGCTGTCTGTGGGAATCTTTGCTGACGGAACATACGGTGATGGTTGGAACGGCGTGCCAGGAACAGTTAAGGGCTTGCTGTATGGTGATCCCAAACAGTTCATTGCTCAATTGGTCGGTTGTATCGCTTGTATCACCTTCGTCTACATATCAACTTGGATATTCTTCAAAATCATGAAGGTAACCATGGGCATCCGCGTAAAGGCAGAGGACGAGATATCTGGACTGGATATCCCTGAAGTCGGTATGCTTGCTTACCCATCCGACGAGTTAGGTGATCTGCCAGCAAGGGCATAAAACAACCAAAAGAAAATGACAGAGGACAAAGATTATGAAGCAGGTTATAGCGATCATCCGTCCACGAGCGATTGAACCCGTTCGAGATGCTCTGTTGGACATAGGAATAACAGGCCTTACGGTTACAGAAGTTCAAGGATGCGGTAGGCAAAAGGGATATACAAACCATGTTCGCATGGCGACAGTTACGATAAATCTATTGCCTAAGGCCGAGATATGCGTAGTAGTTTCCGACGACAAACTTCAGCAAGTTATTGATGTGATACGAGAAACTGCTCGATCTGGGGAGATCGGTGACGGCAAGATCTTTGTATCCAATATCGTCGCAAGCACCCGAATACGAACAGGGGAATCGGGGAACGCTGCTCTATAATTCCCCCTTGCGCACGTGAAATAAACAAGAGGGATTCGGGGTGACGACGCTGTCATCCCTCTCATATATCTGCTACCGTAATTTCGTATAGACCACAATAACTACCGACTAAGCCGCAATACTCCTCCTGCAGCTTAGTCGGTTATATCTATTAGGTGATATGCCCACTCACCTAATTCTAAAGCGTCTCAGTCTGCGTTTCAGCTTCTGCCAATAGCCGATGCATCGGTTTGGCTGCTTATATAGGCAAGTTCCGAATACGTTGGCGCCATCTAGGTTTGCATCGGCAATCACAGCGCCGAACGGATCTATTTACAGCAAGCCGTGTATGTGTTCCTCAAGTGTCGAACGAAGATCCGCATGGCTAGACCACCTCAATGTACAATACGACTGGTATATGTGCTTTGACTGATCATGGCAAAGTATCGTCTCGAAACTATTGATGATTGTCGTTGTAATTAATTGGGTTTGATTTATGCTAACTTAACCAACATATCCGATACATCAATACAGATCTTTTTGAGTTCAGATATAGATGGAATCTCGCCGAGATATTTAGCGGTTCTAGTCATCAATACATGGCCAGTTCCGTCTACCACAACAACTGTGGGCAGATAGCCCAATCTTCCCTTCGGTAAATAAGAGTGTTTGTACCCATGTTTATACGCGCGTAGTGTAGACACTAAAGGTGCCAAGCTGGCGAGTTGACGTAAGCCGACCTTGGGTACATTAAATTTTCTATAGCTGCGGCATGCGGGATCGGCATAACATGAGTGCCAGAAACTGCCTGTGTAGTAAAATTGAGCGGTGTTCTCGGCTGATGTGGGCACAATCGAGATTAACTTAACCCCGTGTGATTCTAGTTGAGCTGCACTATAGTCCAACCTGGTAAAAGTTTGCTTTGTGAAAGCGCTGCCCAAATTGCTGTGGAAGTATAACAGTGTTGGACCTTCAGCCCATAATGTATCCATCACAACTTCATTCTTATGTATATCGAGTACACGTAGTTCGGCGCTCTTATGGCCAGATATGACGTTCATATTCATCTCCAAGGATGTGTGAGTTTATTCGATAAACTCGCCTACTTGGGCGAAAAAATGACCATGCCATCAAGAGCACGGGTTAACCATCGTGGGCCAATTTGGTATACCTAAGATACCTACACCATTGTAACACAATATCCTTAATGTGGCATGTATTCGATTGATATAATGGTAAAGTAAACGATACGATATAGGTGAGTGGGGCATGATGTAATCGAAGAATGCTGACCAAAAAGGCTTGTGTGTGTGCCAAAAATTACGTTATGTAGTCGTTCATGCCATAAGACTACTTTTGATTCCTCGTGCTGCCGTTATTAGCATAACGGCAGCACTGAAATATCGGTAATCACATACGATGTGCGGTTCTACTTCGTGACTATGGTGACGTGGTCGGCTCCGTTCCGGCGCCACATGGCATCAGGCCCAACCTGAACACCGCCAATCCAGTAGGATACATCGTTGATCTTCACAAAATCTAGCTCTTCCTGCAGCGCTTTTCGGCCGACATCGGTAATTATCAGCTTCGAATCCCGGTAAGTATCTGGGGCTGGCAGTCTAGATTTAACAGCAGTAAATGGTGAACCATCTTCCCAAGTTAAGGCCGGCTGCTCCACGTTGGATAGGCGTTCGACATGCAGCCAGAACGTGGCGTCGCCAAGAAATGGGCTCTGCTCCATTTCGGTGTCGTTCTGAAAGAGCTCGTAGGGAGTTTTGGGACCGTCTGCGAGACATGCTAAAATCTGTTCTCCTGTCCTCCATAATCCGCTCCCAAGCTGTGGATATTGGTGCAGAAGTCTATGCATGGCATTGCTCAAATACGGCAGGTTATCTATGGGTCGTTTAGAGAGCAGTTCCATCATGGCGGGCCCTTCTGCGCATAAGGTGTGCCACGCAATATGACCATCAGTTAACATCCGATGGGTGATAGCACGCCGTTTGTTGTATAAACTTGCGATATCCTGCGGTGTTAGCTCACCAAGACCGTGGAAATTCGGATGCCCTTCAACGTGCCCCACACAGATGAGGCTATGATCATGCGGCTGATCCAACACGATATCCATCAGCGTCAGCCATCGGGCAAGTAAAAGCTGATCGTAAAGATCGTGTTCGCACCAAAGAACCAACTTGCCCTCTTCAGCATAGTACATCAACGCCTCTTCTTGGCTGTGATAAAACTCCAGGATTTTTTGGTATTCGCCCCAGCCGCAGTCAGACAAGAACTGTGCACGCCGTTCGTGGTGCTCTAGTAATGGGGAATGTAATACGGGCCCTTCATGCAGCACGTCCGTATATAGCAGTACATCACCGGGAAGCCCGCTCTTGCGTATGAGTTCTGCGGTATGATCGCCGTTGACAACATGAGTTACGGTCATGGCATGT
>CAZFLA010000128.1:0-10539 GCA_964519405.1 uncultured bacterium | reverse complement strand
AGTAACCGCGGTTATCCACACGACCCAACCGTAACCAAGCCTCATCTGTGAGCATGGCATGACCATCAATCGCAGCACGATATACGGGCAGCACGGATGTTAGGTAGTGTGCATTCTTCATGCGCCCCTCAATTTTTAATGAGTTCACGCCGATACCCGTCAGCTTCGGTACGTATTCAAACAGGGCAAGGTCTTTAGTATTAAAGAGATACAACCCGCGCTGATCTTCATAAACAGGGAAATACTCACCAGGACGCTTCTCCTCCATCAAGTGGTAATTCCACCGGCAAGGATGTGTGCACTCGCCGCGGTTGGCCCTTCGACCTGTGGTGTAATCGCTGATAGCGCATCGTCCGGAGTAGGAAAAGCATACCGATCCATGGATAAACACTTCCGTCTCCATGCCGCTGCCGCTTAATATTGCTTGTATCTCTTCAATTTTCTCATATGACAATTCGCGGGCAAGGTTGACGCGCTTTGCACCCAGCTTCTGGTAAGCTAGCGCACTTTGCGCATTGAGGGTATTGGCCTGAGTGCTGACATGCAGGGCGGCATTGAGTTCCATACTGCCTAGTAAGCTCAGCACGCCCAGGTCTGCCACGATGAACGCATCGGCGCCCATCTCGTCAAGGGTTGCTGCAAGCTTTTCAATATCGCCAAACTCGTGCGTAAAAGGGTAGGCATTGAGGGTGATATAACCACGGCGGTTATGTGCATGGAGGTATTCCAGCCCTAGCTGCGCATCCGCAAGGCTGAAGTTACCTGCAAAACTGCGAAGTGAAAAACTGCCTGCACCGAAGTAGACAGCATCGGCACCATATGCCACCGCCCACTTCAACCGCTCCAAATTGCCTGCAGGTGCAAGTAGTTCAGTCATTGGCGGCATTACCTCTGGTGTTATCATAGTCTTATTTTATGATAACAACTCTTGTTCATCAGTATCCAAACCAACACGGCATGCATCAAATATAGTATAGATACGATCGCATGAAGGGGTGCCTTTTGAGTGCAGCCATACTGTTGATAGAAGATGACCCGCAAGTTCGCATGCTCTTGCCCAGGTTCCTGCAGCGCGAGGGTTTTACTGTCGATACTGCCGCCGATGGGAGAATGGGAATCGAGATGTTATCACGCGTGCGATACAACCTACTCCTGCTTGACATCAATCTGCCAGATACCAATGGATGGGCGATTCTGCATGACATCCGCACAGAACTGTTACCAAACCTACCGGTGATACTGCTTACAGCCATCAGTGATACTTCCGACAGAGTGCACGGGCTGCAGCTTGGTGCCGACGACTATATTGTGAAGCCATATGAACCCAGTGAAGTGGCCGCCCGCGTCAAAGCAGTGCTGAGGAGATCCGCGCCGCATACCATCAACCAACCAGCTATCACATTTACCGGACTGCAAATTGATCCTTCGACATGGCAGGTCACCCGTGCGGGTAAGCTTGTAGAGCTTACGACCCGTGAGTTTAAGCTGCTCCACGGCCTGGCAATACGCTCGGGTAGGGTCTTTACCCGTTCAATGCTTGCAGAAGAGGTGTGGGGTGACGACGAATACCCTGATGACCACACCATTGACGTGACTGTGGCTAGGCTCCGAAAGAAATTGGATGCAAATGATGGCATTCAGTATATCACGACTATCAGAGGTGTAGGATACCGCTTTGAGGTGCAGCATGAAACCACATAAACCCACGCTTGTTTCGTTCACATTGTATCGCCAGATGCTAGCCACTCTAGTCGCTCTTTGTGTGGTTATTGTGGTGTTGATGCTCACCGCAGATCACCTGTTGATGTAAATCGCAGCAGGAGCAGCCGTTATACCAAACTGATCAGCAAACCATGTCTAATCAACCTCCGGGCCCAAGACGATCACAAGGTTGGGGTGCTGGTGGTATGCACGGAATGCGTGGTGGAGGGCAAGGTGGAGCCCTACTTGCAGACACTGCCGGCACCGTCATCACCACCAGGCCACCTGGACGCAGCCTACATATCGAACCAACAGTCATCACATCATGGCTAAAACTACAGCAACTACCACAGAAACAGCAGTCGCAAGGCATATCTAAACTACCATGGACCGATACGACAGTAATATGGTCAGCCATGAGTAATGGGCAACTCGCAGACATTCGTTGGAAACGTATTGAAGCAGTACGCACAGGCGCCTTAGGGTATTACATCATTGTCTCTTTTGGTGTTCTGGCTGCTGGGGTGATTAGCTTGTTGTTTTCATTAGAAGGAGCCCGCAAAATCGCCCGATCTGTGAAACAAGTTGCTCAACAAAGCAGCCAAATTGCTGATGGTCAGTTCGATGTGTCTGTCGCTTCGCAGCCGACTGTTGAGCTTCAAGTTTTGGCAGACAGCCTAAACGACTTATCATATGGACTAGATGAGACTATCAAGGAACTTCAGCATGAGCATCACAAGCTGATGCAGCTTGAAAGTAACCAGCGACAGTTTGTCGCCGACACCTCACATGAGCTTCGCGCACCGCTCAATGCGTTACTGGTTACGCTCAGTGCTTGGAAAGAAGGACTGCTGCTGCCTTCTGAACAGGATAATGCCGTTGCGCACATGCATAAGGAAGTAACGCGACTGACCCGACTAGTGCGGTCATTACTTGAGCTAAGCCAGATAGAGTCGGGGCAATACCATCTCGACATTCAACCTGTTGACTTGCCCAGTGTGATACAAGACACCCTTACATCAATGCCACACAGTGGCGCGCAGATATCGGCCAATCTACCCGATAGCCTACCGCCAGTTAGGGGATGCTCCGACAGTATCCAGATGATACTCATCAACTTACTGGAAAACGCACGTCGATATACACCCGTCGATGGTGCCATAAATGTGATCGTCACGCATTTGGGTAAGGAAGTTAGTATCACCGTCACCGATACGGGGCAGGGTATTCCAGAGGCGCTGCTTCCCGATGTCTGGCAGCGGTTCACCAAAGGGCGGTCTATGGAAGATCAGTCTTATCTAGGCACCGGTCTAGGGCTTTCCATTGTTCGAAGGATGACGGAGGCCATGGAGGGCAGTATAAATTTGAACAGTGAAGTGGGAAAAGGGACTAAAATCACAGTATTATTACCAGTTTTTGACGCAGATACCTAAATCCGCGATTTTGTGAGGTTCATGTGAGGTTAGGCTTTCATGATGAAAATAGAAGATGACCATTAGTCATCCATACACGGAGGGATCGAAATGAAAACCAACTTTGCAGTTCTGTTAGCGGCAACCTGTGTAGTAGGCTTCACATCATCGCTGTTTGCTGAAACAGCACAGCCAGTATCAAGCGGTACCGCCATCATCCAGTCACAACGTCAACGGCTGAGGAAACAAGACGGAAGCTGTGGTAAATCAGGCTGCCAAATCGGCAAGCAAGGACAAAATGGCAACCAGTCTGGCCAGCAAAAGCGGATGCGCAAACAAAATGGTTCTTGCGGCTCATGCGGTCAGGGAGCTGGTCTGAAGGATGGTAATGGCCAGCAGACTCGCAAAAGAGATGGCAGCTGCACCAAGTAACAGCAAGCAGTATGCAGTTTCAAAACCCCGCACAGCACTCGGTTGTGCGGGGCTTTGCCTGTTGCTACTTCGGTGTTGTCACCATTAGGGCGGATACCGTACCTGCCCCATTCCAAGAGATATCAAGCAATCCCGACTTGTAGTCATATGCATGTAGCGACACAGCATACGAGTCGTTAATGAAGCACTCGATGATGTCACCAATGACAAACACGCGCACATCAACAGGCTGCGACGGATTTAGATCTGCGACGAACCTAGCCGACTTACCATACTTGTTTTTCAGCTCGATAACTCCCGACTGAGGATTCACTGTCAACAAATAGCCCGATTCGGTGGCTCCAGCTTGCTCCCGAAAGCGGACAGACAGCGTTGAATCGGCGGCCAACTGTGCATTGAAATGCATCATGTAATCCTTAGGCACCTTCAACTTCGTGGGCACGGTTAACTCAGGTTTTATCTTGGCAACAGGTTTATTGAAGTAGTTGATCACTTCCTGCACAGGCCTTTGACGCAGGCTGCCATCTTGAGCGGCGTATATCTCGCGAGCCATCGACAGTGTGCCGCCCCAGGTGCCTGCACCTTCATCGGTGAAATACTGATGATCCCACATCCAACCCCATATGATATGCCGTTTACCATCGTCGCAGCCCTTCGGCACCTCCAGCAGACCAGCGCCGAACGGCTTAAGCGCAGCGGCATAACTGCCAACTGCTTGATCGGCTGACGTGTATACCAACCCTGCGGAGATCACAAACCATCTGCCATTTGATTGAAAAATGTGCGGACAATCAAAACTAGATTCGGTTTTGATCAGCACTGGCTGAGGAGTCCAATGATACAGATCATCAGATGAATAGCACCCGATCACGCCCTTTGGCTCGGTGGCGGTACATGCGTGAAGGATCATCGACCATCGGTTATTGGCCTTATCCCAAAACACTTCAGGATCACGAAAAGCTTGGTGATGATATGGCTGATACTGGTCAATAGCTCCGTTGACCGGTTTACTCCAGTAGATGCGCCCATCCGCATAGAAGGTATACTCAGGGAGTTTCTTCCATTTTATGAGGTCTGTGCTCACGGCATGCATCACTTTTTGGTCACCCAACGGGTCACCGCTGTTCTTGCCTGTGTAGAATATATGAAAGAGCCCATCATGCTCTATCACGCTGCCCGTCCAGATGCCTTCATAATCGGGACCAGTTTTGTCATCGCCTGGCACCAATGCCGCCGGCAGCTCCTTCCAATGGATGAGGTCCTTGCTTACGATATGCTCCCAAGGCTGCCTCGGCCTATCCCCTGCGCGGAGGTAGAATACATGGTATTCGCCTTTCCAGTAAAACGGAATAGGGTCTGCCACAATCGCAGGCTCCTTAGGCCGAAACATAATCGTTGAGGTAATTCGCGGGTGCTGCGGGGTGTTCTTGTGTGCCTCCATATACGCTCCTTTGCCATTGAGCACCAACGCGCCGTCTTTCACGCGGGCTCCGCCATACAGTTTGGCATAAGCATATGTACCCATCCGGTCAGCAGTCTTCCCATCCCTAAAACACCACCAAGCCGCAGGTTTTAGGCCGTTGAGCGCCCCGATCCGCTGCTCCGCTATCTGATTTGCGCTGAGCGGAACCGCATAAATGCGAGCATCGTATATGTTACCCGACCAAAACGGGGTACCGGATGCCTGTTGATGGCGTTTGCCAAGAAGCACCAGGTCCGAACTCGAAAACTCCAGCGGCATTTGGATGGCGTAAGAAGCATATAGCGTTCCATTGCGATAGATCGTCACTTGGTTGCCTTGATAGACAATGGCTATCTGAACGATTGCCTCCGATTTTGGCTGTTCTGCGACTGCAGCCGACTGATCAGGCTGGGTGCGTGACCAGTTGTCACTTCCGGCCATCCATTTATGAGGGGTGTTTTCGCCGTATACAATAGCGTCAAACTGCCCGGACCGTTCGATTGAGAGAATCCCGCTGCCTTTTTGCTCTGGGTCAGCAACTTTCACCCAGGCCATAAGTGTTTTGTCCGTCATAGTCACCGCCATAGTTGGTATTGTCACGGCTGCCAGCATGATCACAGATATCGCAATAGATGCCAGATATTTCATCAACACGTCAATCCTCTATATTCATTACTGCGTTTCAATTTACCATCAGTGACGCACGACGTCAATCATTGGTATGGTGCTGTGTGGCATCTCACACAGAGGCATACAGGCACAATTAGATATCGCACGATATTACCATAGATATGGTCACAATCGGACAACAAACAACACAATTTCACAGTATATAGAAAGTAGAGGAGTAACCTCAGAAGGGACGTACTGACAATGAAATCACGAATCGCGTCAATCCTTGCCTTGAGCTTTGTTCTTGGCTTTGCTACCGCAGGTTTTTCTGCAGGTTCCGCACCGGCATCATGTGGCAGTAAACCTGCATGCTGCAAAATGGACAACGGCGGCAAAGCTTGCCCTCAATGTAAATGTAAGGGCAAGTGCAGCTGTAAGGACGGCAAAAAGTGTGGAGGCTGTAAAAAAGCAGGGAAGCACGGCAAATCTGGCTGCCCCATGAAACCTGCAGCGAAGTCTGGCAAATAGGCTAGTCATTCAGCAGATCACAGGCACCCGTAAATGGGTGCCTGTTTTTTTGATGTCAACAGTAACCCGTCCAGTAGGTGTCATGTATCGCTGGGTATTAATATGTGTTGTGATGGGTCGGATCTACGGCAATTTGCGTTAGATCATATACTATGTAACTGGGGAGGAACACGCCATGAACTATCAACAATACAAGCAATACAAACAAGTTGCCTTTTCGCAAAACCCCGAACTCCGCAAGGAGTATGAAGCGCTCGCTCCTCAATACCAAATCATCAACGATGTAATCGCCGCTCGTATTCAAATGAATATGACACAGGCTGAACTCGCCGTCAGAGGCTGCTTCAAGTCACGCAGCCATACCTGATGGTTATGGCTCATATTGATCATCGAGATGGATAATAATACCTATAGACATTCGCAAGTATAGGTATTTCTATCCATGAATAGACAAGAATCCACCATATCGATAAAGGGTGCTGCCATAGCTCTCATACGGGAGAGAAGAGGAACTATACGCACTACCGAAGCAATTCGAGCAGGTATTCATCCGCGCACCCTCTACGAACTCCGCGACACTGGTGAACTGATACCACTTTCACGTGGTGTGTATCGACTGGCAGATATGCCATTTATCGCCAATATTGATCTTGCTACCATCGCAACGCGTATTCCAAGAGCTGTTGTATGTTTGGTATCGGCATTGGCGTATCACGGCATAACTACCCAAGTTCCTCATGTTGTGTCAATCGCACTCGAAAAAGGAGCTGAAACTCCGCGTTTGGCTTTTCCACCGATCACAGTTCATCGTTTTTCCGGCGACAGGCTTACAAAAGGGGTTCAGGAGCACATCGTTGATGACATCCAAGTGAGGGTCTATAATGCTGAAAAAACTCTTGCCGATTGTTTTCGATATAGGAATAAAATAGGAGTTGATGTTGTTCTGGAGGCGATCAAGTTATACAAGGCAAGGAAACCAGTCGATGTTGGCGAACTACTTAAGTATGCAAGGATATGCGGAGTTGAGAACATCATGAGGCCCTACATCGAGGTGCTGCTATGAGTGAGAAACAAATTAGGAACGTATCTGCCTCAATTCGGCAGCGATTACTAAATAAGGCGAGAGCAGATCAACGGCAATTTGCTGAGTTAATACAATACTATGCGATGGAACGCATTATGTTCCGGCGAGGTTCCGAATCTCGAATGGATTCCTCCTGGTCCATGGCAGCTTATCAAACTCAGTTGAGATTCGCGCAACCTCAAGCAAAACACAGTAAATAGCCACATACCCCTGCCGTCAGCCCAATGCTCCTGTGCCTAAATATCTTCCCCGACACGCAAGGGAGCCGCCATAACAGCGGCTCCCTTAATATCGGCGATTGGCAGCTTAGCTCAGCTTGATGCTGGCGGGATACAACCTCTGCGCTTTGGTGATGCTGTTCATGCGCAGTATCACCGCGCCAAATGCCTCAAGATGAAGCTCCGCACGATGGGGGTTAGCCATCGGCTTTAGCTCGCCTGTGGCTAGGTCGCACATCATACACGAATCTGCCGGTTGGTTGATGGTCACACTGCCGCTCCATGGTTTGTCGCTATCATTGATGATGAAATACACATCGTGACCGTCAATGGCACGACGTGTCATACGCACCGGGGTGCGTGTATCGCTCGGGGTGATGTCACGCTCCAGCACCATGTCGAGGATCGCCGGTAGTTTCGACACTTTCTCTGCAGGCAGATAAACGCCCATCCCTCGTTTAGCGTTAGCAGCGAAACTCGGCTTATTCTGCAAACTAGCTTTGCCAAACAACTGTGAACCTAGGCGCTTCACCGATGCATCAGGGAATTCCCTTTCGCTGTTTTGCGGAATGGATCCCAGAGCAATCACCACACCACCATTGCTCCAGAACGCCTCTAGGTTCTTCCAAGCTGCCTCTGGTAAGGTATCAACGTCCGGCAAGATAATCACCGAGTGATTGATCCGTTTGTAGCTCATCACTCCGTTGCTGACGGCAGCATCTGCGATAGTTTGTGCATCGATAAGTGAGTATTCACGGCAGTTATCATATAACATCCGGTGAGACTGTATGTAGATGTCGGCTAATCGGCTCGTTAACTCACCGGCGTTATCCACACCGCGCGTTGAAGGCCTAAAGCGCGTCCACGCCGTATGAATCGGATACAGCAGCCCAATCTGCGCATTACGCACACCTCCGGTTAGCGCGAGGCAACCACGTCCTGTCCACTCGTTAAGAGCGCGAAGATCGGCATCTGTCATGTCCCTAAACTGACTATAGCTGTTGAACCTATTGATACCGCCCAACATCAGCTTGTTTATTGTGCCCCGGAACTGCGCCACACTCACTGGTCGTGGCGGATTTGCCATCATCTCTTCAAAGTCGGAGGTTTCGCTCATCACATATTGGCCATCATCCAACTCACAGGCGCTGCTGGCCATCCTGGCTGTATACCATGGTGTTCGGGTGGGATCGAGGTTCAGCAGATCAATACCAGGAACATCCAATTCTCGCAGGCAACGGAAAAAATCGCCGTAAAGCGGGATGTGCTCGCGGATATCTTCTTCTAAAAGTAGGTGACCTCCCGAGGGCACATTGTGCTTTTTGCACCAGCTTCGGATTCGACCGAAGTAGTTGCTGCTGAGTTGATTCGCTGTGGCTTGCCAGAAGTTGTATCTGATTTTGTTTTGCTCTGGAGAGTCGATGAACAGGAATGGCAGGTCGGTCATCAGATTCCGCCCGCTTAACTTCCGATATCCCTCCTCCAAACTTTTGTGCCACGCAATCGGCGCCCACGGCATCGATCGATCGTAGTAATCAGCAATCAACGATGGTTCGTCGGTAAATGTCGATACAAAATACTTGCCAAGGTCGTTGCCTAGTTCCTGAGCGAACTTGTCGTGGTTGATGCTTAGGAAAGAAGTCACTACATCAGGATCCAACAGCGATACATACGGCGCATGTTCTGGCACCCCGCTGAAATCCACCTGTGTATGGTCGAACAACCGATCCCGGCTGATCGCCACTAATCGCCATAATCCTTTAGGGGCCTGCCAGGTTATAAATCCCTCTACCGGTTTTGGGAGGTTGACCGCACCGCTGAGTTGGATCTTGCCATTCTTATCCATTCGGTATGCTTTGGTGAACAAAAGCTCACCAGGCGGAACCACGAGCTTGAATATATCAGTTTGATCGCTGGCGATGAATACTTGAAGTTCCACAACCCTTACAATGCCGCGTTGTTTTTCTGGTCCTTTATACCCCAGCATTCTTAATTTACTCATCATCACGGCCTTGCCGGTTTTGTGCACACGCGTATCAAGGGTATTCCCCTTCACATTGGCATCGGAATACTGCTTCCACGCGGCGCCATCGAAGTATTCAATGCGGTAATCTTGTATCGCGTAATCATCTTTGGTAATCATCCGCACCATGGTCACTGGCATCATCTTCGGCCATTCCATGAGTATCCATGCTGGTTGATTAGCTAAGTCGGAATCTACATTTGGGTCATTTGACCAATGCTGCCAGTCTTTTGGGCTGATGCTGTTGTTTACCAGATTTTTTGGTGCATAGAGGTTATTGGTAGGATCAGTGCTGCTGACCGATAGTTTGGCGCTGGGAGCGATGTTGCGCAAGCCGATGTTCGCAATGTCGCTGCACACAGTGGATCCAAAAAGACCGTGAGCTTCACGTTCGGGGTGACCTTCCAACACGAGCCCGCCTGCACGTCCAGACGGGTAGCCGGCTTCGTCATACATCCACAGGTCCAAGCCAGCCTTCTGGGTGGCTGATATGCCTCCCTTAATGGCGTTCCAGTTGTCGGCGCTGTTAACATAACCGCTTCCGAAGTTAACACTGGTGACATAACCGCCAAATCCGCCTCTTAGCAGAGCATCCACTTGAGCTTGGCGTGCCTCAGCGGTGCCGGGCCAGCCATGGTTTATCTTAAGTATTCGGCAGGATGCCGGAGGGTTTTTGAACTGCTGTTCGAATTGCTGGTTATCTTGTGCCATCTCACGCTCCCAAATAGCTGTTAGCTTATACCATTAGTTTATGGTTTCATGGCTGATA
This sequence comes from uncultured bacterium, assembly GCA_964519405.1. GTDB lineage: Bacteria > Armatimonadota > HRBIN16 > HRBIN16 > HRBIN16. The sequence goes on along the minus strand of CAZFLA010000128.1, from coordinate 298 downwards.
TTCCTACAACTAAAAAGGATCATGGGGCAGGGGGTAGGGGGGTCAATTTACAAAATACTAGTATATTTACTTGGTTCTGCCTATATGGCATCACTTTTGGCCAAATAGGACGGATCGGACGGATCCGACAAATCGGACTGATCCGCCCGCTCATCCACCAACCACACCAGCCCCCCCACACCACCCTAAAAACAGCACCCTAAAAACAGCACCACCCTCGCAGCTTATGCTGCGAGGGTGGTGTAAAGATAACCCCTGGCGATGTCCTATCCTCCCGGAGGCTTGCGCCCCAAGTACT
>CAZFLA010000127.1:0-10561 GCA_964519405.1 uncultured bacterium | reverse complement strand
TCCTTATCATGGCTCTGCTTCCATGTGCGATCTGTTTAAACTGGGCGCTGCGGCGTGAGATATTCATCATCGATGGCAACAGCATCAAGCTGAGCCGCAGCTTTCAACCAGAGGCGGTATTCGATATCCATAAAGGCGCCTTTGTGCACTTTGGAGACATCCCCATGCCGGGTTTCTTGGGCAGAGAACCGCGGCTATGGGTGATTCAAGGCAACGAGTGCATGGCCTGGGGACAAGGTGTTACTGTTAAAGAACGTGAGCGAATTTGGCAGCAAATCCAGTCTATGTATCCCGAGGTCTGCCGTGAAGATATTCAAGCAGAGTTGGCTGAAGGTCACCTTAAAAAGCTTACTGCACTCTACATTATTGAGCAAGCGGGCGGATTGCTGATCATTCGTCCGAAGCGGATGATTCGCTACGATGTATGGGGTTGGAAGCTGCTGTCCATCTGTTCGATCTTGGTGTGTGCAAACCTGGTGATGTCTACAGTGGTTGGCTTTGGTTCCATCATCATTCCGTTGTTTGCACTTCTGGGGCTGTCATTCTACGGTATGAAGCGCAGGCCGCTTGATCACCGGATAGTCATCGACCGTGAATCCATGAGCTATCTGCAAGGAACAGCCAGGAAGACCGTATTGCTGTCGCACATCACTGACCTGCAAGCGGTGACACTGAAGAATGCACGGGCTAACGCCCCGCAGAGTATGGTGGCTTTCCGTATGAACGCGCTGCCCGTGGTGTTAATAAGGGATATCACTCGGATTGAAGCTGAATCGATAGTCGAGGCTATAAACACCGCCTCGAATGGCATCATCAGGCGCACAGGATGAACGCGTATATGCTATTAAAAGAGGAATGCAGGACCGATACATCGGAAGCTGGAGCTGCTGAGAGCGGTCAGGATCATTTACTTTATGATGAAGGCAGCATAGAATATGGCATCATTTGCCGGCCTTCTGGTGTTTCCCTTGCCGCAATACTAACGATATGTGTGATGACTTGGTATTACATTGCACAGCAAATCGCTAGCCATCACCATCATCAGGGGTCATTACAGCTGAATGGTATACCATACTACTTCATCATCATGGCTTGCTTGATGGTATTAGTTCTGCCATTAATCATCGAATATGATCGTATCCGAATTACCCCAAACACACTGTCTGTGAAGTATCTGCATCATGACTGGCAAACTTTTTCGACAGATGACGTTTATGACTTTCGACTATTGTGCGACCAACGTAAACGGCGTTCGTTTATGTTTAGTATGAATGGACATGATTACCTAATTGGTCGGGATATTGATGAACATCGTGCGCAGATGATCAGCAACTATGTCCGCAAACATGCTCCTGGCATGATGAAGCCATATGAGCTGCCAACACAAGCACCGCTAGACGATCATTACCACCTGATCACAGTGAAGCACACTTCTGATGGAACACGCTACCAGGTTCATGGACGTAAACATGCCGGTATCTGGAGTACCATGTGTTATCTAGCTTGGATCGCGTGGACCGTATCTTACTTGTTGTTATTCGCTAACATGATCATAGAAAATAATGGTACGCGAGCAGGATTGATTGTGCTTATGCCGGTAGGGGTATTGTTAGATCTCGTTTTAATGCCGAACCTATACTCAGGCAGCATAGAAGTCATGCCAACGGCATTGTGGGTTAAGGCAAAAAGATGGGGCTTTATACACATTTACCCTTTCGATTGTCTCCGTGATATCCATATTGCCGATTGGGAACTCAAGAATAAGTTTTCACCTGTAACATCAATCATTCTCGAAGCTGAGGGTGAAGGTAAGGCAGTTGTCAGCGGCATGACGCGTGCCGATGCGTTGAAGCTTGTAGCCCATCTTCGCAGTGTGACTGGTCTAGATGCGCACAAGAATGACATAGTTGATGAGGAATAACTGATGGTACATCCTGTTGTTCGAAAGCTGTATGGCAGATCAAATGCGAAATCGACGGATTCTCATGTCACTGACAGTCATCCGAACGAAAAATCCAATGTAAGCATCTCCGTCAAAAGTGAGGGGTTAGAAATCCGTTTTGACGCTGGTGATAACAAGCTGATCTCCGTCATCTCGTTCTTTTTGCTCTTAACTGCGGTTATTATATTGATTTACTGTGGTTTTATGGTATACGATATTGTGCAGCAGAAGTCTCCGCTAAACAACGTGTTACTTAAAGCCTTTGTGATTGCCGCGGCACTCATTGCATGTCGTTTTGTTATACGGAAGCTGTGTATCGAGCGGCTGGTAATATCGCTTAGTGAAGCGGTTGTGTCTCGATTTGGTTACAAAAAAACAGTAGACATCAACGGTATCTGTGAGTTTAGAATGATACCGATGGACAACGATCAACCGGCAAGATATGCGATTGTGTTTCTATCGGATGACAGTGAGTTCGTCATCTGCCGCGGCCTTAGCTATGATGAAGGCCTGAAGGTTGCTTCTTATATACATGCATATTATCCAAACACCTCAAATCCTTATCAGAATCAACAACTCGGTTCAGGTCAACAAAGCCTAAAAACACTGCTTGTTAAAGAGAACTCCATGTCAACACGCTACATGAAAGTATTTAGCTGGCCTATGTGGATGAAGGTATTGTTGACAGCCGGTGTTGTGATTTTCTTACCTCTCTGGAGTTTAGGCTTAGCTGGTCGAGCCATTCACTTCTTGAAGTCGTTCTTAGGGCTTGATTTTCGCACCTGTATGAAATTATCGTGGTTAGTTATCCCGACGTTTGTCGCATTTTTTGACCGTAAATACATTGATGTTACGCCATCGAATCTTGTCACGGGTACGTATCCGATCGGTAAAACCACGGTATATCCTATTCAAGCGATTGATGACATTGTCATGTCAGACATGTCGGAATGGGCCCTGTGTGATGATTATGCACCCTGTGCATCGGTGTATGTAAGCGTGAAGGGTGTTCGTCAACTCATCATGGACAATATTTCTATCCGTGATGCTATGTACTTACGCGCTGCGTTAAGGAATGCGGTTAGATTACGGTAAATATGGGGTCTTTACGGGCATTCACAGCATAAGCACGTGAAGCCAGTAGGGGATACTACCTTGTTTCGCGGAACGAACGCAGCCGCAGCGCATTCATCACAACCGTGATGGAGCTTAAGCTCATTGCCGCCGCGGAGATCATTGGGTTCAGCATCGGACCTCCGAACAGCGTGAGTAAGCCTAAAGCGGCTGGTATTCCAAGCATGTTGTAGAAGAAGGCCCAAAACAGATTCTGTCTGATGATCCGCATCGCCGAATGTCCCAGTCGCAGTAATGTGACCACACCCTCAATACCACGGCCCATCACGACCGCATCGGCGGACTCCATGGCGATATCTGTTCCGCTGCTTAAAGCGATACCTAGCTGGCACTTGGCCAAAGCGGGTGCATCATTGATACCATCGCCCGCAAACGCGACGTGACCATACTGCTTTTGAAGTTCAGCCACTTGCTGCGCTTTTCCCTCCGGCATCACGCCGGCAGCGACATCATCAATGTCCAGCTCCGCGGCGATTTGCTGGGCAGTTTGCTTTCGGTCGCCAGTGATCATCGCTGTGCGGATACCAAGCTGCTTCAGCAGTTGTATGGCTGCGCGTGAATTTGGCCGCAGCTGATCGGCCACAACCAAAGCACCTATGATGTTATTACCCTCTGCCACGTAGAAGTTCGCAGACGGCCACTCCTCAGGCACCGCGATATCGTGTGAGCGCATCAGCTCTTCGCTGCCGACAAGTATCTGTTTACCAGATATTGTGCCTTGTGCACCTAAACCCGGCAGGCTGCGGAATCCAACAACGCGTTTGTATGGTATATCACGGGCTTCTGCTGCCGAAAGCAGCGCATGAGCTAATGGGTGTTCCGAGTTGCGCTCAATACTTGCGGTGACAGTCAGTAAGTGCTCTTCAGAGATATCATCTGCACAGATTACCTGCGTGAGCTGAGGCTTGCCCTGGGTGAGTGTGCCGGTTTTGTCGAAGGCGACTGTGGTGATGTGTGCTGCTTGCTCCAGTGCTTCCGCACGTCGGATGAGCACTCCCAGTTCGGCTCCGCGGCCTACGGCGACCATCACGGCGGTAGGCGTGGCTAGACCCAAAGCGCAGGGGCAAGCGATGACCAATACGGAAACAAACACAGTCAGAGCGAACTCCAGCGATTTACCAGCAAGAAGCCAGCCGACACCTCCCACAATTGCGATCAGCAATACAGCAGGCACAAACCACGCAGAAACTCTATCTGCCAACGCCGCGATCGGCGCTTTGCTGGATTGGGCATCATCAACCATACGGATGATCTGCCCCAGTGCCGATGCCTGCCCGACCTGATGCACCTCAACCGTTATACGTCCATTGCCGTTAATGGTGCCGCCGTATACTGTATCTCCAGGCTGTTTGGTGATCGGCATGCTTTCTCCGGTGAGCATCGATTCGTCGGCCGAGGAGCTGCCATCAACAACTTCACCATCGGCGGGTATGCGTTCGCCAGGCTTTATGACAGCGAGCTCTCCGGGCTTCAACTCACTCGCAGGTATGGATATCTCTTGGCCATCGCGGATGACCACAGCGGTAGGCGGGGTTAACATCATGAGCGCTTGTATCGCCTGGCTGGCACGCCCTTTCGAGCGTGCCTCTAGGTGCTTGCCTAAGGTCACTAAGGCCAGTATCACCGCAGCGCTTTCGAAGTAGAGGTGGTGTTGTGTGGCACCGCGCAGCAATAACACCAGGCTGTATAGAAACGCCGTTCCGCTGCCTAATGCCACTAAAGTATCCATGTTGGGGCTGCCTACCTGCAGCGACTTCCATCCGCTTTTGAACATGGGAGCGGCTGCAATCATGACAGGCAGCGCGAGAAGGGCTTGAATCCACCCGCCGTATGGATCGGATATATGCAGCCAATGAAGCCCAAGCATAGGCCCCATGGACAGAATAAACACAGGAATAGCAAACACCAATGAGATCACAAGCCGGGTGCTGACCGCGCGTGAACTCCATTGCCCAGCTTGTAGGGAGCTCTCAGCATCATATGGAGTGGCGCCGTATCCGGCTTTTTTTACCGCATCAATGATGAGCTGCGGGGAGGTCAGCTTGTCGTCGTAGTTGACGACTAGCCTTTCCGAAGCGAGGTTGACGGTGGCTTCGGAGACGCCATCCATATGGCCAACCCGCTTTTGTATAGCCGCTGCGCAAGCGGCACAGCTCATTCCTGTTATGTTGAAAAGTTGTTTCTGCATATATGTTAGATACCGGGAATGCTGCACAAGATGCAGGGGACAGCGATATGCATCGAGCCAATCGCTAAATGGAATTTATACGGCGCCTGCAGCGATACACCAGCTGAACAATAACACAGTGCGAGTCACTAAACCTGTGGCACTGTAGGTGATTGCCTGCGATCTAGGCTGCCAGCCCTCGGCGATGGGTTCGGTGGCCCGGCCATGACTTCGTCCCGTTGCGGGCACTGTCACCCATCGCTTACCAGTACCGGCCCGCGTTCCGGCGGGCGTTGGGATGGCTGCCGGCAGTGGTCCACACCACCGGCAGAACCACAACACCGCGTGGGTGACTAATCCTGCGGTATCATAGCTATTTTGCAGTTGGCTCTATCGTTAATCTCGGTGAGGCTGCGGGAAGCTCACCGTGAAAGTGGTGCCCTCGCCGAGGAGGCTGTCGACGGTGATGTCGCCACCATGCGCATCCACAAGGTGCCTGACGATGGCTAAACCTAGCCCTGTGCCGCCAGATGCACGGCTTCGGGACTTATCGACGCGGTAGAAACGCTCGAAGATGCGGGGCAGGTGGCTGCTGCTGATACCTAAGCCGGTATCCGCAACACGAAGCAGCAGATGGTCGGATTCCGATGATGCCGTAACAGTGACGGTGCCGCCTGGTTTGTTATATTTGATGCCGTTATCAACGAGGTTGATGAGAATCTGTTCGAGGTAGTTCTTGTCGGCGGTGATCTGTATGCCTTCATCAATGCTGCTTGAGAGAGCAACCTGCGCTGTATGGGCTCGATTACCAAGATGATCCAGCACCTCCGTAACCAGTGGTGCGAGATCAAAGGTAGTCGGAGAAGCGATGGGATGAACTTCCGCATTAGCTAATGTCAGTAGATCATCCGTCATGTTTGATAGGCGTACCGCTTGTTGAATAATCGCATTAAGGAATTTGGTGCGGGTTCCATCGGGTATGTCAGGGTTATCCAGAAGCGCCTCTGCGTTCACCCTTACAGCAGCCAGAGGGGTGCGAAGCTCATGTGACACATTGGCGACGAAGTCGCGGCGCACCTGCTCAAGGTGACGAACTTCCGAAAGGTCCGTGATCACCACAAGATAGGTGTTGTCAGCCATCGGGCGGTGTTCGCTCAGAGGTGAAATACGAACGGATCCCACCATCCGTGAGGGGTGGGGTATTACCAACTCTGCGTGTTGACTTTGCTGTGTCTGAACCGTGAGTAACAACAGTTGGTTGAGGTCATAACAAAGCGTTCTTGCCATCAGCGTATCACCCATCAACAGACTGCCAAGCATCCGATGAGCACTGGGGCTCGCTTCCAGGATGAACCCATCACTGCTGACCATTAACACCGCATCACCGATGCTGCTGAGTAACTGCTCGCGCAGCAGATGGCTTTCCTTCAGCTCCTTCGACACACCTTGCATCTGGATTTCTCGCAGAGCAAGGTTCGATTTTGCATACTGATACTTAATGGCGAACGCGTAGCAAGCCGCTAACGCAACCACAATGGTGATGATCAGTATGTTGATGAGCATGTGTTACCCTCGGAATTTATACCCAACTCCTCGCACCGTCAGCAGATAGACCGGCTTGGAGGGGTCATGCTCTATCTTTTCGCGGAGCCAGCGGATGTGGACATCTATTGTTCGTTCGTCAACGTAACCTTCTGCGCCCCAAACACGATCCAGCAGGGTTTGGCGATCAAACACAAGGCCTGCATGTTCCATAAGAAAGCGAAGCAGGTCAAACTCGCGGGGGGTAAGCTCCAGCTTTGTTCCAGATACTGTGACTTCATGCCGGTCAACGTCAACCGAAAGCTCACCGGCGCGAAGTTTTGCTTGCGCGGGTTCTGCTGCAACTCCCGTTCTTCGCATGACACTGGCGATTCTAGCCAGTAACTCACGTGTGCCGAATGGTTTGGTGATGTAATCATCAGCACCGATGTTCAGGCCCGTGACGCGGTCATTTTCGGTGCCCTTCGCCGTTAACATGATGATCGGGATGTTGCTGAACTGGCGGATCTGTTCGCAGACTTCAAAGCCGCTGCGTGTGGGCAGCATCACATCCAGCAAAAGCAGGTCGGGGTTCTCGTTGTGCATCGCGGCAAGCGCTGGCTCACTGTCATCCGCGGTGATGACATCATACCCAGCGCGTTCTAGACTAAACTGAACGGCATTCAGAATGCTTTCTTCGTCGTCCACTACTAGGATTTTCAATGCGGTCTTTACTCCATGATCAGTTCGACATTGGCCCGCGGAAGTGTAAACTCAGAACCATCTTCAAGTGTCACGACATACACACGTGCTTTCGCACCAGAGGGGATATCCACTAGTTCAGCCGGCATGGAAGCTATTGTAGCGATTTGGCCGAAGTGCGGCTCGCGAATGATACGCACCTTCCGTCCGATCTCTACAGAGTTCTCCTGGCTTTCCGCTTTCTGCGGTGCTTCGGCCACAGCATTAGGCACTACAACCTCAGGCCGAATGACACCGGCTCGTATCTGCGTGGCGCCGTTAATGGAGGCATTTTGCCCCTGAAGCTGCTGGAATAGCTGGAATGTGTGCTGTGCCATCTCGATACGCCCGAAGCCTTCGGTGAGTATGAGCGTAAGACCTACCTCTTCATCGCCTGTGATAGCTACCCCGATATCGGTGCCCAGAAAAGCCGCCAGGTCCGTATCTAGCATACCGCCGACTACAATACCCGACACCCCAATCTGTGCAGCGCGTTTGAGCGTGGCCCCAGAGATAAGTGATCCACCCACCACGACATGTCCTGCTAGTTCGGGAGTTAACATATCTTCGGTGATTTCGTCGGAAGGGCTAGTGCAGATCACAGTGATCTCACCGTAGCGCTCTCCGCCGACGCCGAATATACCTTGAACCAACGCGCCGTGTGCTGATACTGTAACACCTTCACTGTCAATCACTTCGGTGATTGTGCCCGCGATGTATGCGGAGACATCCAGCGGTTTGGGTGCCTCTCGAACACCCAGGTTGCCAGATACCGCAAAGATGGTCTCTACTGTGCCCGCGACATTGCTTTTCACAGTGTTTTTCATCAAGCCGAACAATCCCTTGCTTTCGGCGATGATGTCACCCACCGCAACTTGCTGTCCAACGGTGACTTTAAGTAACTTCGGGACGTCCTCTGGGTCTTGCCCTAATAAGTCCGCCACTTTGATGGTGTGCATGATACCAGGGATGAGCGCTCGCGCGACAGTGGTTTGCGGAGTGACAACATCGCCTTGCTTCACCAGCACATCGCCTTTCAGCGGCAGTCTGCGTGTTTTGGTCAGCGTTGTATTATCACTAACAGTAAGTCCAGGTGTGTATGCGGTGCCCAAATAATCCCTCCGTATCACGGTAACGTGCTTCCGCACGATACAGAATATCAACTATATATTAACTGTTGGTTAAGCGATGAGTGCTTGATCGTTGTTAAACAACCTGTGGTATGCCAGGCTAACGATGACCAGACTTCCAAGCGCCGTGGCGGTGGTCATCATGAACATCACCACGATTTGGTATCGGACGGCCATATGAGGATCCGCTCCGCTGATGATTTGCCCTGTCATCATCCCTGGCAAGCTGACGATACCAACAACCATCAGCGCGTTGATGCTGGGTGTCATGCCTACTGCGAGTGAAGATCGCACAGAATCGACGACAGATTCCCAGGCGGACGCCCCAAGCGCTAGACGCTGTTCAATCTCCTCACGGCGCAGCTGCACTTCCCGATACAGGCTTTCTACAGACAAGCTGATGGCTGTCATACTGTTTCCCAAGAGCATTCCGCTGATGGGTATCGCGATGCGTGGGTTCCACACTGGGGTGGGGCGGATCACACACCCCAGCACGATGGCAGCCGTTAAGATGGTACTCGTCCAAAGGCTGACGAATGCCATCCATCTTGGCAGCGTGGTTGCCGAAGGGGCGCGTTTGAGCGAATCGATAGTGGCGGCTAGGCTCATTACGCAGAACACAACCATGACGGCTGTCAGGTTTTGGTGTGCAAACAACCAAACCAAGAAATAACCTGTGACGGTGAGTTGAATAACCGTACGGAGTGCTCCGACAAATAAGCTGCGCAGCATACCCAGCCCCATCACGGCTGAGATGGTGCCAGTGGCTAACAGCAAAATCGCACTCAAGGCGAGCTGCCCGTAAGATATCGGGATAACGCCTGCATTAGGTGACAATATCTATATCTCCGTCATCTCTTGGTGGTGTCTATGGTGATACCACTCTTTTTGGCAGCGATGGTATAGTTGCTGCACTTCAATGCGGCGCTAGTATACTTTGGCAGCGATCCTAGCAGCCATGCTCCATCGACCTTAACCATGTGGACTAACAGCCCACTGTGAGCGGGATCTGGTTGGTAAATCACTACGCCTTCCTGGGAGATGTGCTGCCCATTAGCCGAGTGATGCGCTGAAGCAACTAGTATCCACATCGGAACCCATGGCAGCAGCTTGACGCAGTTTTCGGGCTTGTCAGATTTCAGCGATGCTTTCCCAAAAACTTGTTGTATGGGGGTGATTTGCTGAGCTGTGATCTTTTGCTGCTTGACACTGCCATCAAGGTATAGCGCGTTTAAAGCCTTAAGGTCACCGCGAACTATCGCACCGACAACCTTTTGAGCTGCAGGCACCATCGCGGTAAAGTCGCCTGCCGGCTGCTTATACACGGCATTGCTAAGCTTCCAATCTGCGAGCTTCTGAGGCGACTTCTGTTTGACGGTCTTATTAGCTATCGGCTTGGCAGTGGTTTGTGCTATTTGTGGCTTCTGCGTTTTGGGCTGGGTAGGGGACGCTTTGGTGATAGCCGCTGCAGCCTTTTGGGGCAACGATGGCGCAAAGATGAATTCGGCGAGTGCCTTGTCCTTCTTGGGGGCGGTGTTCACCTTTAGTATGTTATTGAGCTTGTTTTGGGTCGATATGTAGTCAAAAAACCAGTCATTATTAACTTTCACAAACCGAAATAAATAGCCATCGATTTTGATGGCATCCGGCAGTCCCTCAAGGTTGAATATGGGATTCGGCTCGGTGCCAGGGATCATCGCAACCCACGCCTGCTCGGAGTCTTGGATAATCACCTTCACGCTGTAGTCAAGCCCCATCTGCAGGTTGTGAGTCATCGTGAGCAGGTGGTTAATACCCTTACCGGGCAGAAGGCATGCGTCGATCAGCGGTTTTGAGGCTTCATCAAGCCGCTCCAGCACGGCAGATCGATCACGTGCCCGCAGTGCGGCGACGAAATAGTCAGGAAAAGATGCAACGATACAGCCC
>CAZFLA010000126.1:0-10579 GCA_964519405.1 uncultured bacterium | reverse complement strand
GGGTTGACAGGTGCAGTTGGCGCAGCAAGTGCCGGCACAACGGCGCAGAGCAGCATGGCGAGGGGGAACAAATAACGCATCAGAAGTCTCCTTCGTTCAAAGCCAGAGTTAACTGTTAAATCATTATACGACTCTAGTTCAGCACGTTTCCAGTGATTTTGCTGTCATATCACGCAGTTGTACATGGATTCTGCAATAACCATAAACTAGCTGTAATAAAGCTTCATACGGCTGAACGGTATCGGTCTCTCTATCAATGTTGTTTGGATCCTCCACACCACACTTTCCGTGGTGCGGAGGTATACCAGGCACCTCAAATAAGCTGCTTCCACCAAGCAACCGCGCCGTTGGTGAGGTGACTATGGCTGTGCGAAGCCTCCATGATGATTACTGGTTGATCAAACTATGGCTTTTGCTTCCACACGTAGATGGTCTTCCCGCTGTTGATATCGACCACTGAGATATTCGCTTTATTTACCACGATTAATCTGGTACCGCTAGCGTTAGGTGTCACCGAATCATCTGATTTGAGGTAAGGAAATCGTAGTGAAGTATGCTCTTTACGGTCAATCATTACCTGGCCGTTACGATCAGGTTTGCACACAAATCGGAGATGGTGTATGCTTTGCATTTCGTCGTTGGAACCTTCGAGCGCCTGGGCAAATGATATCTCCGGTGATTGGTATGGCTTGATGATCTCCACCATATCGTTCTTTTTCGTATCCCACTTCACAAGTCCATAGTGATCCAGGTCTCCGATGAACGTGTTCTGTGATTCACTAATAAAATCAGTGGCCGAAAAACCCATCTTTGCAGGGATACGAGTTAATAAGGTGCCGTTCTCTAGGTTGTATACACTGCTTCCTGCTGGCGAATTGATGATTACTTGCTTACCTTCACTGTTGATGGCTTCAATTGATGTTGAACATGAGGCAACGTCAAGCTGTTGTTTAACCCACGTTTTGGTGTCGATCAGCCATACACTTGAGCTTGTTTGCAGCAACACTGCGTTACCATCGTTGCATGGGATGGCTCCTAAAAACTGAGGTATATCTGTCCTTTTCTCCGATGTTCCGCTGCCAACATCGATGAGATAGGTGCCTGCAGAACTAGAGACCAGCATTCGACTGCCGTCGTCGACCCAAACCGCACCGATTGCCCCAGGGTAGTTCATGTTAAATAGGCTTATATATTTCGGCTTGTTCTTATGATCGGCGTGACCTACAGTGTTAGCGATGACTAATATGATGGCCCCAAAGAGGATATGTTTCATTTTATTGTTCACTTGGCTAGTGCCTCCCATAAACCCGACTGATGTTTCAGCTTGCTTTTGGCTAATGTGCCGATCCGGCCACCATCCATGCTCCACTCGGTGGAGCAGCAGGACTCTTTGTCGCCATCATAGAATCCGTCAGCGCTGATAGTGGCGTATTTACCGAGTTGGTATCTCCACGTTCGTGCCAGGAATTTACCAGTCTTCGCATCTAGTAGATCAAATGCATCACCCGTTGCCCAAACGATCAACTTAGTATTGGAGCTGTTATAGAAGACATTCATACCCGCATGTGGTTTGGTGTACAGCAGATGCCCAGACTTGCTGTCCCACATGCGTAGGGTGTTTGCTTCATCAATGGTCGCTATTCGGCTGCCATCTTTGCTGAACCGAGCACATGTCACATACCCCTGATGAGGAAAGAGTTTGCATATTACTTTCTTGCTGCCGGGTGCGGTTATGAATATTGTTGACCCTCGGCCATAGTCGTCAATTGGCGGAGCTGGATAATCAAAACTGCCAACAGCCAGCAGTTGGCCATCTGGACTCATTTCTCCAAGGAATACTTCAGACGTAAAGTCAGGTAGTTTTAGGTATTCTGTGCTTTTTACCTGGCGCACAGATATGCTATTGTTGCTTAATATCGACACCAAACGAGCATCGTTGCTCATACTTATAGAGCATCTGCTGGTTTCTTCTTCGATTGGCGGATACTTACCAACCAGTTTACCTGTGGATGCCACTTCCAGCATCAGAGGACCATTGCTTTGTTGATATAACCGATACTGGCCAGCAAAAATCGTCAGACTATCAGTATATGTGCGGCATCACCTCAGTAGTATCTTTGGCTATACCTTTGTGTAATGATGTCTCTGCATAGAATATCGGTGATAGGATCTCACCTCTGTGAGGAAACACACTCTTTAGGACTCTATTATTACGCAGGTCGATTCTTGTATGATCAGCATAGTTCATAACAGCGAAGTCACCGGAGGCGCTGAAACAAGATCCGTATGAAAAGTCCGGTTCGGTAAGCTTCAATATTGGTTTTTTGTTGATGTCACAGATGACCGGGCAGCCCGGATGATCCTCGGTGACCATTGTGCCTTTTGAGGAAATACACCCGATATTATGTTCGCTGTCATCTTTTGAGATCAGCTACATACTCGGCCATTTCCAGTATGCTAGTGAATCTAGCGGCATGAGTGCGACTATCTTGTTCAAACGCTTATCGTATCCTATCCACGATCCTTGATATGAGATGTATTCGTAAAAATAGCTGCGATTATCGCAGGCATAGGTTCGATACGAGTAGTCGTCTGGGTTAATTAAAACCATTGTATTCGGTTTGGTATATCCAGCCAAACGGTTGATGTCTTTAAGCAGTACAAGACTGTATACAGCTCCATCGATGGAGTGACTTTTGGACCATGTTAATGACTTGCAATTCAGTGTGCGCAGTATCCCATCGGCCGTTGCTACCAGTAGATCCGATGTTCCTGGGACAAACATAAATGATGTTACGGTATTGTGCGCCAACCGTCTGATGAGTTTACCTGTGTGACAGTTCCACAAAGTGATATTACGGCCATATGTAAGCGCCAAAATCGTGCCGTCATCGTTAAGGCACATCATCGGAACAAGCAAGATACCCGGATTCTTAATATCATATGTGCGATCGTAGGTTGCTGGCAGACAATGCGACATAATGCGATGTTGTTGAAGATCAATAATGGTGACATCAGATGCTTCGTCGGTAACTGCCAGTATCCGCCCGTCGTTAGAGACCGCTGTAAGGGAGGTTTGCTTAACGACCATCGGTCCCACCCAATCCATGGGGTTGACAGGTGCCATGGATTTGGTAAGTTCCGGGTGGTTAACAGGTGCTTTGGGGTTGACAGGTGCAGTTGGCGCAGCAAGTGCCGGCACAACGGCGCAGAGCAGCATGGCGAGGGGGAACAAATAACGCATCAGAAGTCTCCTTCGTTCAAAGCCAGAGTTAACTGTTAAATCATTATACGACTCTAGTTCAGCACGTTTCCAGTGATTTTGCTGTCATATCACGCAGTTGTACATGGATTCTGCAATAACCATAAACTAGCTGTAATAAAGCTTCATACGGCTGAACGGTATCGGTCTCTCTATCAATGTTGTTTGGATCCTCCACACCACACTTTCCGTGGTGCGGAGGTATACCAGGCACCTCAAATAAGCTGCTTCCACCAAGCAACCGCGCCGTTGGTGAGGTGACTATGGCTGTGCGAAGCCTCCATGATGATTACTGGTTGATCAAACTATGGCTTTTGCTTCCACACGTAGATGGTCTTCCCGCTGTTGATATCGACCACTGAGATATTCGCTTTATTTACCACGATTAATCTGGTACCGCTAGCGTTAGGTGTCACCGAATCATCTGATTTGAGGTAAGGAAATCGTAGTGAAGTATGCTCTTTACGGTCAATCATTACCTGGCCGTTACGATCAGGTTTGCACACAAATCGGAGATGGTGTATGCTTTGCATTTCGTCGTTGGAACCTTCGAGCGCCTGGGCAAATGATATCTCCGGTGATTGGTATGGCTTGATGATCTCCACCATATCGTTCTTTTTCGTATCCCACTTCACAAGTCCATAGTGATCCAGGTCTCCGATGAACGTGTTCTGTGATTCACTAATAAAATCAGTGGCCGAAAAACCCATCTTTGCAGGGATACGAGTTAATAAGGTGCCGTTCTCTAGGTTGTATACACTGCTTCCTGCTGGCGAATTGATGATTACTTGCTTACCTTCACTGTTGATGGCTTCAATTGATGTTGAACATGAGGCAACGTCAAGCTGTTGTTTAACCCACGTTTTGGTGTCGATCAGCCATACACTTGAGCTTGTTTGCAGCAACACTGCGTTACCATCGTTGCATGGGATGGCTCCTAAAAACTGAGGTATATCTGTCCTTTTCTCCGATGTTCCGCTGCCAACATCGATGAGATAGGTGCCTGCAGAACTAGAGACCAGCATTCGACTGCCGTCGTCGACCCAAACCGCACCGATTGCCCCAGGGTAGTTCATGTTAAATAGGCTTATATATTTCGGCTTGTTCTTATGATCGGCGTGACCTACAGTGTTAGCGATGACTAATATGATGGCCCCAAAGAGGATATGTTTCATTTTATTGTTCACTTGGCTAGTGCCTCCCATAAACCCGACTGATGTTTCAGCTTGCTTTTGGCTAATGTGCCGATCCGGCCACCATCCATGCTCCACTCGGTGGAGCAGCAGGACTCTTTGTCGCCATCATAGAATCCGTCAGCGCTGATAGTGGCGTATTTACCGAGTTGGTATCTCCACGTTCGTGCCAGGAATTTACCAGTCTTCGCATCTAGTAGATCAAATGCATCACCCGTTGCCCAAACGATCAACTTAGTATTGGAGCTGTTATAGAAGACATTCATACCCGCATGTGGTTTGGTGTACAGCAGATGCCCAGACTTGCTGTCCCACATGCGTAGGGTGTTTGCTTCATCAATGGTCGCTATTCGGCTGCCATCTTTGCTGAACCGAGCACATGTCACATACCCCTGATGAGGAAAGAGTTTGCATATTACTTTCTTGCTGCCGGGTGCGGTTATGAATATTGTTGACCCTCGGCCATAGTCGTCAATTGGCGGAGCTGGATAATCAAAACTGCCAACAGCCAGCAGTTGGCCATCTGGACTCATTTCTCCAAGGAATACTTCAGACGTAAAGTCAGGTAGTTTTAGGTATTCTGTGCTTTTTACCTGGCGCACAGATATGCTATTGTTGCTTAATATCGACACCAAACGAGCATCGTTGCTCATACTTATAGAGCATCTGCTGGTTTCTTCTTCGATTGACGGATATTTACCAAGCAGTTTCCCTGTAGATGCCACTTCCAGCATCAGAGGGCCATCGTTTTGTTGATATAACCGATACTTACCAGCGAAAACTGTCAGACTATCGGGCAAGCCGGACGAGTATATGTGCGGCATCACTTCAAGGGAGTACTTAGCTATACCTTTGTGTAACGATGTTTCTACGTATGTCATCGGTGATAGTATTCTGCCTCTGTCAGGGAACACGCTCTTCATGACCTTATTATTGAGAAGGTCAATTCTCGTATGATTGGTGAAGTTCATAACTGCATAATTACCAGAGGTGCATAAACATGATCCAATGGGACTGTCCGGTGGGGTAAGGCTCAGTTTTAGGCTCATGTTGATGTCTCGGACAACTGGATGGAATACTTTATCTTCAGTTACAATTGCTCCTTTTGACGAGATGCCATAAATATCATGTGCACTGTCATCACTAGAGATGAGCTGCATACTTGGCCATTTCCAGTAGGCTAGAGCACCTGACGGCATGAAGGCAATCAATTTAGTGAAACGCTTATCGTATCCTATCCACGATCCCCAAGCTGAGATGATGTTTGACGAATGCCCACTATCTACGGTGGAATAGGTATTATACGAATAGTCATCCGGGTTAATTAAAACAATGGTGTCGGCATCGGTATATCCGGCCAAGCGGTTGATGTCTGTTATCGGCACAAGGCAGTATACGGCTCCACCGATGTAGTGACTTTTAGACCATGTAAATGACTTACAATCCAGTGTGTGCAGTATCCCATCGGCGGTGATGATCAGGAGATTTGTGGTTCCTGGGACAAACACATATGATACCGCTTCTGTATCAAGCGTCAGCCGTGTGATCAGTTTTCCGGTTTGACAGTTCCACAATGTAATATTGCGACCATGACTGAACGCTAAAATCGTACCGTCATCGTTAAGGCACATCATCGGAATATTTAGTTCAAAAAAGCTGTAAACACGGCTTGCACTATCGTAGATTGTTGGTAAACAATGCGAAATGATGCGATGCTGTTGAAGATCGATAATAGTGATATCGGCCGTTCCGTCGGTAGCCGCCAGTATGCGCCCGTCATTTGAGACTGCAGTATAGTTAGCGTTCGTTACGACCATCGGTCCCACCCAATCTATGGGGTTGACAGGTGCAGTTGGCGCAGCAAGTGCCGGCACAACGGCGCAGAGCAGCACGGCGAGGGTGAACAAATAACGCATGGGAAGTCTCCTTCGTTCAATGCCTGAGTTAACTGTTAAATCATTATACAACTCTGTTTCAGCACGTTTCCAGTGATTTTACTGTTATATCACGCATTTATACCCATTTTTCCGAATTCACTTTCTATGAAAATATCTCCATACAGCGATGCAGAATCTCCATCAGATATCCCTATCGGTCACCCAATCTATTCGCTATACTGTTAGGTGTTGATGCCAGCACCGGCGTGTGTGATGATGATGCCTGCGTGTTTGACATGCGTCGATATCAAGCTAATACATATACCTATAGGTGGGTTAGACATGGCACTTCAGAATTTCGAGCGTAAAACGCAAAAGATTCGCGACGAGTATCTTGCTGCCAAAAAGGCCAATCCTGCACTGTTTGAAGCGAAACTCAATCTTTCGTGGAGCAACTGGGGCTTCGGTATGGAGAAGTTGGAGGTCTCCGTTAAGCGGTTGGCCAAAAACAACATCAAGTTTATTGAACTTCATGGTAACCGGTATGGCGCTGACTTAGGTTATCAGGCTGCCGAAACACAGATGATCCTGGACGACTACGGGGTGACTGCTGCTGGTATCTGCGGTATGTTCAGCCCAGTCTGCGATATGGCTAGCAATGTGCCGACCATTCGACAAACTGCTATAGACTACATTCGGCGTAATGTGGATCTGGCATATGAGATGCATGCAAAGTATATTTTGATTGTGCCTGCTGCCGTGGGACGACCTGCGGTGATCGACGATATGGAAGTCGATCGGTCGGTTGAGACATTGTCGCTAGTTGCTGACGTATTTAGTCAAGCTGGCATTCGTGCTGCTATTGAGCCGATACGCTCAGCCGAAACGAGTATTATCCATACTTTTGCGGCTGCCAAAGACTATATTCGACGGGTGAACCACCCCGGCGTGCAGCATATTAATGGCGATGTCTACCACATGCTGGTGGAGGAGAGCCACATCCCCGAGGCGATCGTTAGCTCAGGTTCGATGTTGACAAACCTGCATCTGGCTGACACAAACCGCTGTGCACTAGGTGATGGATCTCTTGATGTTGATACGCTGATAATGGCGCTATACCTTATTGGTTATAACAACGAGTGGTGTTACTGCACACCTGAACCGCTAGGTCCCGGCGGCGATCCATATCCCGCTATGTATGGTCGGCCCAATATCCCTGTGTTGGATAAACTGGTTGCTGACACGGCTCGCTGCTGGTATGAACGCGAGGAGTATGTGCGAAGCCTCGCATAGATTGCATAGAACCTAATGATAAACAGGTGAGGCGGGTCACGCCAATTAATGGCTGACAGCCTCACCTTCTTTGCATCATCCACCTGGAGATCGTGCGACATGAGTAAGCTCTTCATGCTATTGATGATCATCACCCTAACGGGTGCAGCAAATGCAGCGTCACGTCTGAAACCCACGTTTATCTATACAGGCGGATCCACCATCGTCGCCTCCGCAGTGGCTACTCATTCCCCATACCAGGCGGATAACACCGGCCATAAAGATGCCACCCAGGCAATACAAAAAGCTTTGGACGATGTGGCAGCGATGGGCGGCGGGGTTGTGTTCCTACCATCGGGTCGGTACCGCATCAACGGCAGCTTGAAGCTTGGGTATACCACGGCATTAGTCGGCGAGTGGCTGCATCCCGATAAGGGTGGTATCGGCAAGGGAACCATCTTGCTGGCATATGGCGGCAGAGATAACGCTGAGGGTGATGCATTACTAGTTGCTGCTAGTTCTGAAACCGCAGTGATGAACCTTACCATCTACTACCCTGAGCAGATGGCTGATGACATCCACCCTTACCCGCCCACAATATCATCGTTCATGTCTACTCTGCAGAACCTGACGCTATGCAACTCATACTTCGCCATTGACCAAAAATCGATGAACGCCAGTTTTCTGTCCAACATATATGGAACGGCACTCGCCAGAGGGGTATTAGCACCCGAATCACAAGAGTTTTCGTGGATGCGCGACATTCATTTCTCTAGTCACTACTGGAATGAAGCCGCCAGGCTGATTGGCGGATCACCTTTGACCGCTGCGCAGACCGCCGATGTTGAGGCTTACACAAGACAGCATCTCGTGGGGCTGGAACTTCAGCGGCTCGACGCGTTAGCCATCGACGGCTTTAGCGCGGATGCTGCCCAAACAGCTATCCGTATGGCGAAGAACCCGAAATACCCGCACCCCGTGTTTGGTTACGGCGGCGTGGCGATGGACTTTATGGGAGCGCGTGATGAACAGGGCTGGGCGCCGTGGTATTACTACATGCGCTACGCGAATGTGGATAATGTGCCCGACGCTGCAAATCGGCGATACGAGTTTCCAAAGACTCCGGTGCCGGCTAGAGTAGACGCGAAGTCCTTCTTCGATGTCACTCGTGCGCCTTACAACGCACAGGGTGACGGCATCGCCGATGACACCAATGCGGTCAAGAAAGCGCTGTCGGCAGCTGCTAAATATGGTGGCGGCACTGTCTATCTGCCGCAGGGACACTACCGAATCACTTCACCGCTGGTCGTCCCAACTGGTGTAGAGCTCCGCGGTCCATATGGAGCGGGCAAGATGAGGGCGTTCAAAGAGGGCTGCGCTCTGGAAGTATACTGCGGTAAGGGCTCGATAAAGCCAGAGACAGACACGGCGTTTATTACACTTCAACCGAGATCTGGTATCCGCGGGCTGACAATCTCACACCCTGAACAGTCGATTGATGTGACCAAGCTGGTATCCTACCCATACACCATAAGGGGCAACGGGGCGAACATATGGATTATGAATGTTGACTTGTTAAACTCTTGTTACGGTGTCGACTTTGCCGCCAAGCGGTGTGATAACCATCTGGTTCGGGGCATGTGGGCCACCGCTCTGTATAAGGGCATTACAGTCGGCAGTAACTCCAAAAATGGCCATCTGGAGCGTATCGCATTTTCTGTAGGCCCCTTCGCAGAATCTGGGCGATATGCCGCGGTCAAGACACCTGAGCTTAACACTGCTTTGATGGATTTCATTAAAACACACTTGGTTTGTTACCAATTTGGTGATTGCAGCATCGAAAACGGCTGGGGGTTGGTGAGCTTTTTACCGCTGACACACTTTGAGTTCAGCAGCAAAACCGGTGCGGGCTGCACTGACTCTTCCTTCTGGCTGAGTATGCATGATGTGGGGCATCGGTATAACATACTGGCGAATGCCGGACGCAATATCAACCTGATCGGCTATTTCTGCTCCGGTTCCGGTGAGGGCAAATACAACTGGTTGGAGGTTGCTCCCGGATTCAAAGGTCCGTTGAATGTTTACGCAAAGACCGTGCAGCAATCTGGTATCAACCACCCTTACGGCTTTACACCTCAGCAAGTGGTATTCCATGAGGAGACATCGCTGACCACCGGACGGGTGGCGTCGTCCAGCAGAAGCAGCAATGGTCATGAACCAGCAAAGGCTGTGGACCGCGACCTTCGCAGCTATTGGCAAGCACCAGCGGGTAGTGATCTGGATGTGGATCTGGAGCAAATGCGTACCATCACCGGTTTTGGATTAGTCAACGCAGGCCTGTTTAGCGATCTGAAGCAGAATGCCGAGGAAGCTGAACTGTGGATCAGCATGGATGGTCGGAACTACACCAAATCCGAAACGGTCAGCGTCCGCCCCGGCGGGGAGCAGCAGACAAATGCCTATTCGTGGGCAGACTGTCCGGTTACGCCGGTCACAGCAAGATATGTGCGCCTTAAGGTGACGAAACCTGGCGCAGACGGCATCATTCGGATATCTAGTTTCAACGTATATGGGTACTAAAACACAGCGATCATCGAGGGTAACATTATGACAAGCAGGGAACGCATTAAAGCAATTCTGGCAGGTGAACCAGCAGATCGCATGGGGTTTTGGTTGGGTGAACCTCACGCAGAAACCTGGCCGCTATACCTTAAGTATTTTGGCTGTGACACCAAAGAGCAACTCCGCCTGCGGCTTGGCGATGACCTTCGCTGGGTGCAAGCAGAAACAGGCGGATACAACCACCCTGAAGGTCTTCCGATGCTTGTGTTTACCAAACAGACCGAAGACGGGCGTGTGATACCGTGGTTTGCTGACTGCGAGGATGTGGATGAGGTCGCAAACTACCCATGGCCAGATCCCGACTACCTTGACTTTAAGCCGGTCATTTCGCAGCTCAAGCAGATGGGGGACTT
>CAZFLA010000125.1:0-10597 GCA_964519405.1 uncultured bacterium | reverse complement strand
CTCCAAATACCTAAACATATATTTGTTATATAGATATAGTCGTAAGTAATAATTATCGATATATATCACGAATTCTAGTCAGTATATCTGCATAACAATCTCAATGTAATAGTACATTTACGTAAACATAGGTAACATAAGTCATGCATTAAAACAATTGTGATATGAATATTTGGACATGTCAAGTGGTTTGCCCTCCAATATAAGAAAACCAGTATATTTACCAGTATCTCCGACGCCATGCAGGTATAGGCAGCATAATAAGGATACCGCACCAACGGCGAAGGACTGCCTTCAGCCATTCCATTCGGCGTATTGTCCATGCTACCCTGCACAGCGTCACATGATTATTGCGGAGCGATGCGATATTACCATATCGATACCGTAAGCCACAGGTTCTTGGCAATGGGAAAGCCGCATCCCCCGGCACCAACAGTGTTGCGCCTTGACAACCCCACCGCAATCGAGTATAAGGTGTTCTGAGCATATGCAATTTACTCCACTTTCTGGACACAGCCAATATACATGAACACGAAAAATAGACAGATCATCAGGGAGCTTGCCAAGCAGGTCGCCGACGTGGCGGCACTACCGATTCAGGCGGAACGGCGTCAGTTGTGGACGAAACACAACAGCCTACAGCATGGCAGGCCGCTCATTCTGGTGTTTCCTGAAGGATCATGGAGTGAGCTGCTGCCTGTCGGCAGTATGCAGTGCGACGAACCTGATGCCATCAACATCGAATGGGAACTCCGAAGGCGTTTGTATACCCACACACACTTTATGTCTGACAATCTCGTTGAAGCCACATGGCCAGTGTATAAACATGTTAACTATGGTGATTGGGGCATCACGCCTCAGCACCATGCAGCCACTGCGGCTCGCGGCTCCTGGGGATTTGAACCGGTCATCAACAGCCGTGATGACCTTCAGAAGCTGCACTACCCTGAGATATCCTACAATGCGGAAGCAACCGATCAGCACTATCAACAGATGCAGCAGCTCTTTGGAGATATCCTAGATGTTAAGCTGAGAGGTGTCACCCATATTTCGTTTCACCTGATGGCCCGCTACACCGAACTCCGCGGTTTGGAACAGGTGATGATCGACATGTATGACGAACCCGAGATGCTGCATGAGGTGATGTCCATACTTGAAGCCGGACATCGCCACATACTTGAGCAATACATAGCCTTAAACCTACTCGATGTCAACAATGACGACACCTATCAGAGCTCAGGTGGCAACGGCTTCACCAATGAGCTTCCTGCTCCTGGGTATGATCCTGATCACGTTCGCCTATGCGATATGTGGGCCTCATCGGAGGCGCAAGAAATGGCGCAGGTATCACCTGCCCTGCACAAGGAGTTTAGTCTGCAGTATGAGAAGCGTCTGTTGGAGCCGTTTGGTCTCACAGGATACGGCTGCTGCGAGGACCTCACCCGTAAACTCGACGATGTCTTCACAATCCCTCATATCCGCAGAATCTCGATATCGCCATGGGCTGATGTCGATGTATGCGCCGAAAAACTAGCAGATCGATATATCTTCTCGTGGAAGCCAAATCCCGCGCATCTGGTGGGCGGCTTCGATGCCGATTACATACGCAGCTACATTAAGCACACCGTTGACACCGCACGTGATGGAATACTTGAGATCATCCTTAAGGACACCCACACCTGCGAAAACCACCCCGAACGGTTTGATGAGTGGACGAAATGCGCCTGGGAGCTTGTGAACAGCTAGAGCGGTCACACGCTCTGCAGACGCAGCAGCTTCGGCTGGTATGCTTCCACAGCAATCTCCAGTGGAGCACTCGGGTTGATCACCCGTTTGGCGCTCCATCGACCCTCTTCATACTGACTGGAGAATAACTCCCTACCGCGAGGCAGCTTCCAGTCAGCGTGATTTATGGGCAAAGTGAGCTTGATGGCGTGATCGGTCACATTCACCATGACTATGCCTATATCACCTTTCGGTGACCGGTAAGGCTGAATGAAGACATCCGGCACCGGAATACTCTTTGGCTGGTTCCAGAGCATTGACTCCCATGTATCGGTATGCATCGGCACCAAATCCGACGACACGGGGCGCAGGAACTCGCCATACATCAAGAAGTCCAGGTTCGCCATGCGGAACTTAGCCAGTGTGGTCATGAACTCCAGTTGTTTTTCGCATACAGGATCCAGCATGTCCACATTATGCCGACCGAACCAACCCAACTGACGTCCACGCACAAAACAAAAACCCATCTTACCTGCAAAAGTGCTCATCCGCCTGCTTTCTTCGGCAGTCATAAACACACCAATTTCAATGGTGAAGTCTTTCATGATAGATTGAAACATAGGCAAGCCATATGGAGGGTCATAGATATCGGAATGTCCGGTCAAGAACCCGTCTATCGAACCAACATAGTATTCGTGATGATGCTCTCCGAATATGGCTAAATCTTTCTTGCAGGCTTCATCACGTATGCGCTGGATGATTTTGCGTGTTCCCTCAGCATGGTAGTTGCCACCGATATGCGCGTGACCATGTGCTTTGGCATAACACAATGTCGGCTGTGTCACCAACTCATCAAGGTAGACGCCATCAACTTCGTAGTCGCGAATGCTCTTAACATACATATTCACCGCGAAGTCCTGCCACTTCACCGAACCGCGGCACATCGGCACCGTCTTGTGCACCTCGCCTGGGTATTTAGGGTCGCCTGCCGGCGTATCCCATAGGGCTGTATAGGGCACGACTTCGCCTTTAGCGTCTCGCAATGCCCAAGCCTGGGCGTTCAGCCGCTTCCACATCAGCAGCTGAGTCTCAAACAGCTGCATATTCAGGTATGGCACCGAGTAAACCGAGTTACGGTCTAGCTGTTTGACAGTTTCACGAAAGCCGGGCTGTGCAGGGAAATACGCGGGGTAATTGGTATCATGACGTCGATCGTGCTGCCAGCAATACCAATGATACGCCGTCGTCACCCCTGTGCGTCTGGCGAACCGCGTCAGCCAGTCCACAGAGCAGTTTGGCAGCCCATATATGCCGGAATTCCATATTGCGGTGTTTCGGAACCACTTTGAGTAGGGCTTTTTGCTGATCGATAACGGCTGCCAATTGGGATTAGTGCGTGCCCACTCGCGGTACCGCTTCGCTGCGTCAT
The DNA here is from genome assembly GCA_964519405.1 of uncultured bacterium. GTDB lineage: Bacteria > Armatimonadota > HRBIN16 > HRBIN16 > HRBIN16. The sequence continues at coordinate 7,443 of CAZFLA010000125.1, read as the reverse complement.
ACCAGTCGCCAGTAATCGGACCGCACATCACAGCATACGGCACACTCCATGTGCCATTCATCAGCGGTGTCTCAGTATAGTGTGTGATGCTCCAATGAAAAGAATTGCCGGTGGTATCAGGCTCACAGCTAAACGCCTTCACATACCCATTTTGGTCATACGAGGCGAGATACAAACTTCCTTTGCCGACTCCATCGCTGTAGCTCAGCATCTGTATCGTCATACCGCCGCCTGGATAGTTCGTCCAACTGTCGTTGCACACTAGATTATGTCGAGGGTCATTGCGCCGTGTTCCGCCGTAATAAGGCACCGCGATATATTCATTTGCCGGTATCCTTGACGCGCTTGTGCCGATACCGGATATCAGCGGAAACACCAGAGCAGCAACCGCAATCGGCTTTTTGGGGGTGATACTGATCTGCCAGCTTGCGACAGAATCATGAGAGCCTAGAGCAACAGATATCGTAACATCAACGCCGACATCGGAGTTTTGGGGACGGCAATCGACAAAATGCAGAATAAGTTTGGCATCTTTCGACGTGCGGTGATACTCGGCTGCTCGCTGATGAGCCATATTGCTGGTAATTGGTGTGTTCGAATCCGAGGCGTTTTTGCATTCTAGGGTTAGAGCAAAGAGAGAACCGCCGTTCGGTTGTATATACGATATTCCTAGGGCTTTATCTTCAATGCACACAAGCTCCAATGATTCTGCACTGAAGCCAAAGATTGCCTTGTCGTTCTCAAGAACATAACACTGCTGGTCATTAATAACTTTTCGGGGTATAGACAAGTTCCTTGCTTTACATGCCTTTGCTACACCCAACAAATGGAGTGCTATCAACAGACACACTGTTAATGTCGCCAAGTCGTCATATCCTCAGATATCTCACTTTCCATATACACCATAAAACAGCGACAGCGGACTGCACGAATACTATGCAGCCCGCTGTCAGTGATTTAGTCGGTCACTGTGATCATGGCGCTGCGCCATATGCCTCCTGCACCGCCGACATTGCCCACCTTTACGGCGATACGAGCATCTTGCCCTGGTTGATACTTACCTGTGATATCAATAGCCTGCGGTTTGTCCCAGATATCGCCAGGAGCACCCACGCTATAACCAATCTGCTGACCATTCAGCCAAGCTGTCCATGAATCGTCAATCGCACCGAACAACAACCAGACATGCTTCGCGGTTGTTTCGGGGATCGTGACATCACAAACATACCACGCATCACCGATGTACTGGCCTACCCACTGCTTATCCCACAGTTGGTTAATGGCTAGAGGTTTGAACGCAGAGGTGTCTGTTTTTGCATCGAACCATCGCTGAGCAAGACCTTGTTTGTCTGGGTCTGTGCGAAACTGCCATTTTTCCGGCAGCTTCACAAGCTGCTTGCCGCTGATGGCGTTAATGACTGAGGATGACTCCTCTGGGCCTAGTGGCTGGTATGCAGCGAGGTTCATAGCAAACCCATACTGACGGCAGAGTTTGTAAATGGCAGCCTTGTTCGCAGTCATCTTAACCAGTGATTTTAGATCACCATTTCCCGATGCCTCTTTAGCGACATACCATTCGGCAAACAATACAGACAACCGTGCCCTTGCGATTCGCGCTCTTTGGTCGGATGTCAGCTTTTTCTTATCAGCAGAATCCAGGATTTTGTAGCTTTCAGAAATCATCTGAGGCGTAAAGCGAGCTAAGTCGTTCTGCCTGATGTGTTTGGTTTCAGAACGATACACGGCATCTTGTTGAAGCTGCCAAAACCGCTTCATATCACCAGCTGCTGGCCCATAGGCGATATCACATAGATCACTCATATAACTCTTGGCGTCGGTGTTGATATCCCATAGTAGTCGGGCACGATAACCCATGGTAATCGGAGCTGCTTCTATCGATGTATCAATCTCATCTGAGATATGGCGTATGCCCATCTTATACAAGTCGCGGTAGTAGTCTTGATCCGACATCCAGTAAGCTTGAGGTACTTCCATCTCATAGAAGTCAAGATAGTCATACAAAGAGACGGTTTGAGCGATATCCATCCATTTCTTGAGTTCACCAAGTCCCGCTTTATTAACCGGACAGCTAGAATCGGTGATTTCATGCTTCGCGCAATGCTCAAACATCGTCCATTCAATCATCACGTTCTTGCGCGGATAGTTCTTCACAGGAAGCGAACGCGTTGAACCATACGCAAACGTGCCTATCCACTTGCCAGGATATTTCTGGTCTACGGCTTCAGCCACTTTGTTGACGAGATACAGCCATCGATCGGTCATTGGCAGCTCTTCCTCACCATTCTTTGACCAGTCGACGGTAACAGGGTCTAGCTTTTTGCAGTCATCGCACTCACACCAGTAACTCGGTTCATCGTTAGCTCCGATGAAATATCGCTTGGCGGTTGGATTGGCGGCGAAATAATCGAGCACGATATTAGTGAATCGCTGAACAACCAGCGGGTTTCCTATACACGGCATCGCCGTGGTGCCAATCGGATGAGTAGCCGTCCTTTTGCCGTTGACTAAGGCAAACCATTCAGGATGCTGACTAAACAGCTCAGCAGGCATCAGGTCGGTGGTCGTTGTATGTCCTGAGGTCTCTCGCCATTCACCGCCGCGTTCGTCACCATAACCCCACGTCTTGGAATATGATGCTTTAAACCTATTCCACTTATTGCGGGCAGCCCAATCTACATAGGGTTCCACGTCAACATGCTTCGGTTGTTCACCAGGTAAAGCGGTGACTTGAATGCAGTGACCGCCGCGCATCTCAAAGTCGGGTGTGTGCGCGATCTCCATTTTTCCGGGTATATCAAGCGATTTACCTGAGGGCAAGCATTCGCCGTATTGACCAGGCCACAGCCATCGGCAGCCCATCTGATACAGCAACTCTTGAACAGCATAATAGGTGCCTCGTGGGTCTTTACCCGCGCAGATAATCCGCTTACCGTTGACGCTGAGGTACATACCCTCTTCACCGAGCTTTGCCAACTTCGAATCGATGTTCTCAGAGGAAGGAGTGCAGCCGATATAGATACAGCGCCCTTTAGCTGCACTGCTCACAACCTGAATGTCACGTCCAGTGATAGCCTTGATAATGCGCTGAAGGTCTTTGGCTTCACCCGTCTGTACCGCATTAGGATTACCACCGACAACAATAGCGGTGATATTGCCTCCCTTTGCCGGAACACCATCAGCCGCTTGCACAGCTCCAATGCTTACGGCCATGCACACAACAGCCATACAGATGCCTATATGGATTTTGTGCAGGGCGTTAGTCATCATATAATTCATCGTCACTCTCCCGATTTGTCTGAGTATCATTAGCAAACAGTATATCTTAAGAACAACCGCTCAGGCCCAGGTTACTGCATCTGCCCTTGCAAGAAACAGATTTCATGAGGTTTAAGGCTTATTCTGCAAGCCGCCAACACATTCAATCTTGGATGGCTGATGCGTTGGCCAATCCGAGACACCATGGTGATGGATTTCGGATCTAGACCGTGTATATACACATTGTCCACACTCTTATCACCTAAACTCGCGATACAGAGCGTAACGAGCATACCCTGTTTCACCGCAAAGGCCTCAATGTGCTGGTTCATACGGCACTGTGCCACAACGTCCACAGTAGAACACCCCTCAAGCGGCTGCAGTATGCGAAGTAACTCATCAATATAGACCGAACGCAGCGCCACATTGACATCATGAACCCTAGCAACAGAAAGATATTTCACCAATCCCGCTAGCCAAGAAGCACCAAACAGGTTCTTACTCCGAATATCTGGTTCAGCATGCGGATACGGCGACACAATCGTCACTGGGTCGATTGATATTTCGGCTTCCTTGGCAATGGCCCGCATAGTACGTGCTTGATCAACCACTGTGGGCAGGTTATCGATGAAAGTATCGTCATCCCAAAGATGCAGCACCGGACAATAGGCCCATGATATACTGCGTCTGCCCGCATTCGCCTCACCCTTCGCAAGCACTGTCACAAAGGCAGCAGCAACACTGCTTTCCTTGGTAGAAGTTAAACTCAGTTTCGGTAATAACCCAACCTCGTCTCCAGTGACCGTAACGGAGGCAGTTGCAGGAACGCGAATGGCAGCATCAACTTTACCAGTTATGTCAATGGTCAAAGTCGCGGATTTTTCGTCACCCGCCTTGAGGTTAGGATATTGATACTCATGCCATCCCAATGCCTTATAGGAGGCATCACCATACTGACGCTGATCTTCCATCCAGAAATGGGATCCGTGCAGCCGTGTGGTGACCGTCATTCCAGTCTCCATGGTGTATGCTAACGCGGAGAAGTCTTTGGTGATGAGATCGGGGTGTACATTAAACGGGAAGCGCGCTTGTTGGATCACACCCGCGGTATCAGTTAGCTCATACTGGTGTCCAGCAAGTTCAGGAGTGCCAAACAACACGTTAATGCCCACACGAGGTGATGAGAAATTCCGGTTCGGACTGCCAGTCGCCGTAAATGATAGCCGTCCCGCCGGAGTGCCCTCGATACGGGCGTTCCAGGTGTAGTCAGCGACTGCATTTGCGCACCTTGCTTGGAATGTCACCATGAAGGCGTCTTTAGAACTGTTGACAGCCAATTGCGACAGCTCTGGCATAGCCGTATCCCAGTTCGAATCCCTTACCGCGAAATAGACACGCTGTATGATCTGCCGATCACCCACCTTAATGTGCCGAAGTTCACCATCTATAAATGTCACGCTGATCGGTCCAGCATGAAGCTCGTAGGCCTTCCCTGTCTCTGTCACAATTGAGTTCCTTTCGCTGCGATTATGCGATACCACAGCATCTCCGTCTCTGTGGTTATATTATAGGATACGATCGCCTTATTTATTATCAAAATCAGTTGATAGCACTTCTACCTTACGTAGTAACCCCGAATTTATGTAAACAATCGACACCATGGGTATTCTGGCAGACATTGACGTTCAATGATCACCTAGTGATTGTTTTCGCGTTTTCTGTTGTACAATTTTGGTTAGGTTGTTACTGTATAGAGGTTTGGTATGTCGAATAGTCATATGGCTTCCGCAGAGCATCATTCTCCGGTAAGCCTTCGTACCATTGTTCTTGCACTTGCGTTGATCCTGATTAACAATTATTGGATAACACTTATAGAAGTCCGATATTACGCGCTTGACGGATCTTGCCTTCCCCTGTTTATCCAACCCGTTTTTATACTATTCATCGTCACGCTCTTGAATATAGCTGTAAAACGTCTGCTGCCTCGCTGGGCCATGAGCCCCGGTGAGCTGATCACGCTTTACATCATGGTCGTGATCGGTGCCTCGATGGCTGCCCATGATATGGTTCAGAACCTATTCGGGGTCATCGCGCACCCGGCACACTTTAAGGCGATGAACCCGTCCTGGGATGCGTGGTATAAGCTGCTCCCGCACCATCTGTTTGTAGACGATCCCCTCGCCGTGAAGGCCTTGTATAACGGCAATGCCGACCCCAATAACCCGAAACTATATATACCGTTTATAAAGCCGCTTGCCATCTGGTCAATCCTTGTATTCGCACTTGTTGGTATCGCCTTGAGCATGAACCTGCTGGTGAAGAAGCTCTGGAGCGAGCAAGAAAAATTGACATTCCCGCTCATTCAGTTACCGATGGCAATGTGCGCCGGCATCGAAGGCAAGTCACTTTACAAGATGCCTCTGCTGTGGGCAGGGTTTGCCATTGCCGCCACAATCTCGGGCATAAATGGACTGCATGATTTTATCCCGAACGTGCCCTACTTGTCCTTTGTCAAGGGGCTAAAACTTCAGGATTTTACGACCACACCACCGTGGAATGTCATTGGCGACACACAGTTCAATATGTATCCTTTCGCCATTGGTCTCGCCTTTTTTACACCGCTTGACCTTGGGTTCTCGTGCTGGTTCTTCTACATCGCCCGCAGACTGTTCCAGGTCTGGGGTATCACACACGGCTGGGCCAGCGGGCAGAGCACATTCCCTTGGTTCATTGAACAAGGCAGCGGTGCATGGATGGCCATGGGACTAACACTGGCGTTTGCCGCGCGGTTTGCCATACGCGATGCCTGGTGCACCGCATGGCGCGGAGCTGGCACAAACAAAGAGGAAGTATGGCAGTATCGGTTTGCATTTGTGGTGTTCGTATTGTGCTGTGTGATCATCGGCGTATTCGCTAAGGCGGCGGGCTTTTCGGCAGGTGTCGCGCTGGCGTTCTTTGGCATCTACTTGCTGTTGGCTCTCGCCATCACACGAGTTCGCGCCGAGTTGGGCACACCTCACGAAATTTACTTCGTGCACCCGCAAGACATCATGGGCACCATCATGGGCAGATCGAACTTCCGAGCAGAAGACATCACCGCGATGAGCAGCTTCTACTGGTTTAACCGCGGATACCGATGTCACCCAATGCCTAACCAACTCGAAAGCATGAAAATGTATGAGCGGGTTGGCAAGACCAAGACATTGATCGCGCTCATCCTTCTAGCCACCGTGGTGGGTTATATCAGCGCATGCTGGTCAAACCTACAGGTCACGCTGACATATGGCGGCACAGCCAAGGCAGCCATCGGTTATAAGGCATGGGTTGGACACGAATCTTTCAACCGTCTTAACAACTGGCTGACTATCAGCCAACCGTGGAGAATGGACAGCAACATCGCGATGATCGTGGGCGCGTTAATCGTGGTCGTGCTGCGGATTGCTCGAACGGCGATGCCTTGGTGGCCGCTGCACCCCGCGGGATACGCACTTGCAGTAAGCTTCGCCATGGATTATTTCTGGTTCAGCTTCTTGATCGCCTGGATTATTAAAGGCGCACTCATCAAAACCGGCGGCATGAAGCTATATAAACAAGCAGTGCCCTTCTTCTTAGGGCTGGTTTTGGGTGACTATACTGTAGGCTGCATCTTAGCTATACTGGGACCACTCACGGGTGTATCGCTTTACCGCATCTTCATATAATGCAGCCAACGGCAGGCCAACATTGGCCTGCCATCAGTAAGCTCACCGCATACGGGCAACCCAGGTTGCACCGGCCGGAATGTTTAAGCACAGACCATTCAGCTCCGCTCCAGCTTGCTGCCACACATCAACCGGAGCATTCGGCAAGCAGACGTCCTGCTGCTGTTCCGTCAGGTTGAAGACAAACCAGACGTCTTTCTCTTCTGCCGATCTCTTGCGTATCCATACGCCTTTTGGCATATTCGTCTGGCCGATGTCTGTTTGAAGATACCGATTTACCAAGTGGCACAATCTCGTCGCCACAGGGTCATTGCTGTCTGATCCGCAGCCCATGCTGATATTGATGCCGAGTGTTAGCACAGATCCTTCGCCGTATTTATTTGACACGGCCGCTGCTGTGCCGTCAGCCCAATGAGCGACCGCGCACCCGCTGGTCGGCTGTAGGCTCACCTTCCATTTGATAGCC
>CAZFLA010000124.1:0-10607 GCA_964519405.1 uncultured bacterium | reverse complement strand
TAAAGTCCTGACGAACCACATTCGTCAGCAGACTTCCTACCTCTTGATAGTCGGTCTCCGGCGGAACATATACGCCAAACCGCGTTAAGCCAGGAGCATCAAAGTGATAATAGGCCTCCATCGACTCAATGGGATACATCACTGCAATCTCCGCCACATGACGTCCGCCTTGAAGCAGCAGGCTTAACCGCGCGCAGAACTCATTATACTGCGGCAACACGGGCAGCAATTTCTTGCTGAAGTGCGATATCAGCGGCGGAATCCGCACATTCTCAGGGTCATACCACATCCCATGCGGGATGATGAAGTTAACACCGCGGGCATATAGCTCCATCGCCACGCGGTACAGCATGGCTGGGTCTGTGCTCTCCTCACTGTAAGCGCCGTATACTTCGGCGGCGGTGATGGGGCGGTCGAAGCTGTTGGAGCACGAGGTCGTCATCTTGAAGCCATCGCGTCCCCAGCCATGGTAAAAAATGGAGTCCAACAAGGGCATTTCGGAGTATTGATAGAACAAGATGTCGTCACCGCCCATATCGATAGGGCAAAGCTCGTAGTTCCCGGCAGAGTGACCGGTCGCCGTGACACCGTGTTTACGGCACCACTCGCCCACGATTTTGGGGTAGCCTTCAGACATCAGTTTTGCGCGAAAGCCAAACAGGCTTATACGCGCCGCGGAGGTATCGGCACCGATGTCATACCATAGTGCGGGATACAAACAAATGGGGTTACGGCCATACTCACGCATGTATCTGCGGTTGAAATCCGGTGTCCATGTGCGGTAGCCGGCAGTATACATCATGGAGATATCATCATAGAAGCATACCTTTATTGTTTTACCGAAATACTGCCTGAACTGTTGATAGTATTTCTCAAAAGTAAGATCGATATACTTTTCTACGGCAGTGGGGCTCATGTAATCGACCCGGTCGTAAGTGTCGGTCACGCAAGTGAATACCATCACCTTCCACTCGCCTTCAGGCGCATTCCATTGCAGAGTGCGGTCATGCACCGCCGCGCTGATGTCAATGCGGTCATACGACTTGTTCATCGCCACAGCGCCCATACAATAGCCCTGAGGCAAGTCGGTCATTACCACCTCTTTAGGCCCCACCACATCAAGCTCTGTTTTGTCTAGCCTCTTGGTGATGTCGTTGGGATATCGCTGCTTCATCTGCCCGCCTGCGGAGCCGCTGGGGAAGTTGATGTCATCGTATAGGATCACCTGCAGACCGAGCCGCTTCGCCTCGGCTAGAAGCTCATGATATCGGGCGAAATACTCTTCAGACAGAAAATCAGGCTGAGTTTCGGAAACCGGCAGCACCGCAACGCCCGCAAATCCGCTCTGCTGAGCGGATGCTTGCAGCTGCTCACATACTTGCTGTTTTGTCAGTTTGCCATTCATGTGCCAAAAAGGCTGTGTCCGCAGGCCTTTGGGAGGCTGTGTGAACTGCGATTTCAGGCTAGGTTTAGAGCTTGATGCGGCCGCCAAGGTGTATCCTCCTTGAATTGTTCGGCAACTCCTGCTTCATTTTAGTAAGCTGCCAGAACATCGGATGTTAGGTGGTGATATTAGTGCTTTTTCTTCTTGTTACGCCAAATGCTGTATGCTACCATGATAACAATAACAATAGGTAATATCGCCATTTGCTGCAGCACCGGATTTGGACCTTGATATGCTTCCTCTTCTTCGTGTGCAAAAGCGATGACCGGCAACAAAATCGGAATAATAACGAGTATGATACGTGTTACGTTCAATTTCAAGGTAAAGCCTCCCGGTAAACAGGTATGTTCTATTGATATTATGCCCTGAATGTAAATTACACCTAATACATAAATCCACAATACTATACTTAATACGGCTAAGATACTCAATGTCGTACCGATTGGAGTAACTTCAATATGCCCCTGATATCTACTCATGACCTTTGCGTCCGGTACGGCAGTAAAATTGCACTCGATTCGTTGAGCTTGGATGTTCCAGAAGGCAGTGTGGGACTGTTGGGTCCAAACGGTGCGGGGAAATCTACGCTGCTAAAGACTCTTCTTGGCTTTTTAACCGCGCAGTCTGGTTCAGCCGAAGTGATGGGTGTTGATTGCCGCCGCGACCCCATGGCGATAAGATCGCTCATCGGCCTTATGCCCGAACAAGACTGCCATATCCCAGGTATGACAGGGCTTGGATTAGTGTCATACGCAGGTGAGTTATGCGGAATGCCACCCAGCCAAGCCATTCGCCGTGGACACGAGGTATTGGAATACTGCGGATTAGGTGATGCACGCTACCGCAAAGTAGACACCTACAGCACAGGGATGCTTCAACGGGTGAAACTGGCCCAAGCACTGGTGCATGGCCCGCAAATGCTGCTGCTTGATGAGCCAACTAACGGTCTGGACCCTAAAGGCCGGGAACAGATGCTGCAGCTAGTGTATGATATCTGGCACAAGTTTAAAGTAAATGTGGTGCTGTGTTCGCATCTGCTTCCAGATGTGGAACGCGTGTGCGAAACCGTGCTGGTGATGCAGAGCGGAAAGCTCATTGCTCAAGGCAGCATTGATGAGCTGCGCGGCGCATCGGCGAGTTTGTTCCAAGTAGAACTCGATCAATCGAATGATGCCATTCTTTCTATATGGAAAAGAGAAGGGATAGCCATATCACAGACCATAGGTTCTGGGCGGTATCAACTAAAGCTGCCAGAGTGTTCACAACCAAGTCTGCTTCTTTACAAGTGTGCTCATGAAGCGGGATTAGTCATCCGTGAGGTGGTTCCCGCTAAACGCAGCCTAGAGGATGTATTTATGGAGGCGATGCAGTGAGCCAGAAGGCGCAAATATCCGATATGGGCTATCGTCCATACGACGGCCCTCGCAACGCTGGTAAGCAAAAGTGGACGGTGATCGCTAAGACAATGATCCGCCAAACGATGAAAAAGCCTGCCTATTGGGTCACCTCGTTGCTTTTCTGTCTGCCATGGTTGTTTGTTGGCATATTCTTTTATATGCAGACTAGCGCAACACAAGCGCCGTTTATGAATCTGCTTAACGATCCGGTAGTGTTCCCAAGCTTTTTCCTGCAAGCATACACGATGCAGCGATGGGGATTGCTGATTGTGGCGTTGATCTGCGGTGCCGGCAGCATCGCCTCTGACAACCAAGCGAACGCGCTGATGCTGTATCTGAGCAAGCCGCTGACGCATGGTCAATACCTAATGGGGAAGTGGATGTCGGTATTTATACCGGTGTTCATGGCTAGCTTTATCCCCGCTATCATCATCTGCAGCTACTGCTGGGTTGGTTACGACTGGCAGCAGTTTGGGGCCGTATACCCATGGATGTTTTTCCAGATCATAGGGTGTGCTATGATGCCGGCATTGGTATTTGCAAGCATGCTTGTGGGTATATCGGCTTGGACGAAAACACCGCGGATAGCAGGCGCCATCATGGTGTCTCTGTATGTGTTAACAAATACCGGTGCACTGATCATATCAAATATCATGAAATCCAATAACCCTGATCTTGCCGAACGAATAAACTACTACAGCATTCAAGGTATTATCAACGGCATTAACTACCACATCATGAAGATCGGTGTGAAGACCCCACTGATGACCAACCCCATGATGGCCTTCGGCCCGCATGGTCACCATGGACGCACTACTCTTGCGGAAGCACCGTTAACAATCGTGCTGGTAGCTGCGGTCATTCTCTGCACAGCAGGTATCGCCGCGGCAAGAATGCGAATCAAAGCCGTGGAGGTCGTTAAAGGATGATAGAACTACAAAACGCCTCTCGATGGTATGGGCAGGTCATTGGGATCAATGACATCAGCCTGAATATAGAACCTGGAATCACCGCTTTGTTAGGCCCTAACGGCTCGGGCAAAAGCACCATGATCAAGCTGATCACTGGTCAGCTTAGGCCAACAACAGGCAGTGTTCGTGTTGATAGCCTCAACCCATTCGCTAATCCCAAGGTTTACGCTCAGATGGGCTATTGCCCGGAGTTTGAGCAGGGATACGAGGAGATGACTGGCCGCGAGTTCGTGTATGAAATGGCCGCGATGACTGGCCTTACGGGTGAGACACTTAACAAGCAAGTTGACTGGGCACTGAATGAGGTCAACATCCAAGCCGCCGCCAATAGGGCCATCGGCGGGTACAGCAAGGGAATGCGGCAGCGAATCAAGATAGCCCAGGCGATTGTCCATAACCCGCAGACGCTGATTCTTGACGAACCACTCAATGGGCTTGACCCACTTGGCCGGCACGATATGTGTGAGCTGTTCGTAAGGTATGCCACAGAGGGCCGATGCGTGCTGGTATCATCGCATATCCTGCATGAAGTTGAGCAGCTTACACAGAACATCGTGCTGCTGTTTCGCGGACGCATGATGGCCAGGGGCGATGTCCGTCAGCTTCGCCAGTTGATAGACACACACCCGCACCGCATACGCATTCACAGCGCCGATCCGCGAAACCTGGCCTCTGAGATCGTAAAGTGGCCGCATGTCTCCGATGTGCAGCTTGACCAAGCTGAAGCGGGATGGCTCGAAGCGCATGTCAACACGCCGGGAGAGTTCTATGCGATGATCCAACAATTAGTGATAGATGGTCGAGTATCTGTTGACGAGATATCATCACCCGATAACAATCTCGAAGCTGTATTTAACTACTTGGTGAAAAGTATATGATAGACCGCGTGTTATTGCTTGGTTCGTTAAAAGATACTTGCCGAATAAAAAGAGTGCTGTGGCTGATTGTATTCGCGCTTCTGCCGGCACTGCTTGGCATGTTGATACTATCCGCAAAAGACATCCCGATTGGCCGCGGTGAAGAGCTCTACAACGGCTTAACAGACCAGATGGTGTTCGGGTTTGTGCTGGTGATGATCGCCGCGGTTTCGGGAACAGGCGCACTCGCTCAGGAGATCGAGCGGAAGACAATTGTCTACCTGCTGACTAGGCCAGTCGCTCGCTGGCGGATCGCACTGTGGCGATTTGTCACAGCATTGCTGTTAACAGCCATCGTGGCTGCAGTAAGTTTATGGCTGTGCGCGGGTTTATGTTTCGGCAGCAGTATGTGGCACTCCGATATCGTCAGGCGCGACACCGGTGTGGTTCTGTTAGGCGCACTGAGCTACACATCGTTGTTCTTTCTGCTTGGTGCAGCCGTGAATAGGCCGCTCATCGTGGCCGTGTTCTTTGCATTTGGCTGGGAGAGCTGGGTGCCGAATATGCCGGGCAGTTTTGCTAGAATCTCCCTAATGAGTTACCTGCGCGCCTTGGCACCTCACGATTCCTCTGATGCACTAAACGACGGCATCCTGCAGATGATGCAGCAGTTCGCGAAAACGGAGATCCTGCCATCAACCGCTTACTGGGTGTTGTGGGGTTCGGCAATCATCTGCATCATCGCGATGCTGTGGATATTTTCCAAACGTGAGTATTGCCCTAAAGACGACGCAGCATAGTTAAGTATTGTATAGGAGTGTTTTCATGAGAATAACTAGCATAGCCAGCATCGGAATATTCGCAGCGGCATGCATAATGACCATGCCGATATCGCTTCACGCGCAAGGTCAGCGCCCCGAGGTGTATGTGGGTGTGGCTGACAACCGTATGGATCAGCTAAAGAATCCCGATCAGTGGAAGTTCGTTCGCCAAAACGCCGATGGGTTCTACATCAACTTCATCGAAATGGACAGGATATACAAACAAGAAGACCTAGACGCCTATGCGAAGCTGTTTACGCACAAAAACGCGTTGATCGAATCTGATATGAACTCCACAGCGGATAACGAACGCGGATATATCGATCGGCTGCAGAAAGCCGGCTTTACTATTCCATACACCAGCCTGAATTACGGCTGGAGCAAAGAGCGCCAGGATGTGCTCAAGAACACCGCGTTACTGCCGGGCCAAAAACCGCGAATCTGTTTGGTTCAGGTTGGTCCCTGGTGCGTGGGCGGCAATATCGAAGCAGACGCCCTCAATGGCGCCTCTTCGAACTCGTTATACCGATCGAATGCCCAACAAGCGGATGGTTTATCAACTGACGGTCCTTTAGGTTTCTGGCTCAGCGACCAAGGCGGTATGAAAGCTGGCAGCTATTCGATGGTTAAGTATGCGCACAAACTAGGTAAAAAAGCGCTTGTGATGCTGTGCCCATACGGCGCTGGAATAGCTAAATATAACACAGGCATGTTCCTGGATTTAGGGATGAGCTGTGTACGCGAGCACGAAGATAATGATGCCGACCCCGATATCTGGTCGGTTTTTGAATATGCCACAGCATTCCCCGCGGTGCCAGAGCAAAAAGAGGGTAAGCCATTCAACTCGACGACCGGTATGGCTTACTACATTATCAAGCATATTCAAGGTGAGGCTGGCACACTCAACCTGTTTACTGCAGACCAATCGAGTAAATGCATTGGTAAGGGTATATTCGCAGCAGCTAATCCATCAGCGCGAAAGACCATCGTCATTAAGTCATCAGCGCGTAAGGGCACCAAATATCATTACAGTATTAGTGCTGCTAACCTCAGCAGCTGGTGCGACTACGCCGCGGTGCTTAAAGCCAAAGTGAGTGGGAACACCAAAGCCTGGACTCTGCAGCTTAAGCGGGACGGTTTGGACATCACCCGTGAAGTGACTGGAAATGGGTATAAGTTCTACAAGACTCAGCGCTTGAACCCAAAGACCACCAAGCAAGTGGAGCTGTATATCACTAGAACAGCGACGCCAGGCAAGGCCAATATGACGTTAAGTCTTGAATTACTGCCTCATAACAGCAGCGCGAAATTGGATTCCCTGCAGATTGCGGCTAAATAGAAGAGCAATTGCAGTTACCGGATAAAGTGTTTACGGGATGAGCTATGTGCTCATCCCGTAAACTTATCTCCAAAGAATTATGTTGGTGCATCAACAATAGAGCAGTGGATGCTACAGATATCGCCTAGATACCTCGGGGCGGCGGAAATTCCAACCCATCCAGCCGACGCGATTATCATGGAATAATGGCTTCACCGCACCAAGCGGGATATCCAGCACGGCCACACCTGGCTCTGAACCCATCTGATGGAGCACTTCGCCAAATGGACCCACCAAGAAACTTCCCCCATTGAACCGCCCTGCGTGGTTAACCACGGCAATAAACAACTCATTTTCGGCGGCTCTTACCTGTGTGACCACCTCGTTATGGATGCGCTGGCAGTGATCTGTAAACAAATTCGTATCGCAAGCCAGTGGGCAGGCGATAAACTGACTGCCAAGAGCCCTCAGACAGCGTGCGCTTTCCGATATCTCACGGTCGAAGCAGATCATGGTGCCGATACGGTAGCTGCCGGAAGCTAGTCGGCAATCCGCCGCGTAGAACTCGTCGCCGGGGCTCCACAGATGGCCGTAGTTGATGCTTTCGAAGTCGCGGCAGTGCACTTTGCGGTAGACATACTCGATCTCACCATAAGGGTTGATCAGTGCCGCGGAGTTATGCAGTTTCTGCGAGTTTACCCGCTCCGCAAACCCTAAAACTAAATGGATACCTCGCTTTTTCGCGAGTTCACGGAACTGCCCAACAATCTCACCATCAACTGGCACCGCACAGCGCATGGTGTCTTCCCATAAACTGGTGGTATAGCCTTCAAAGCCGTAACCATGAATCACGCATTCAGGGGTGATCACCAGCTCAGCGCCGCGATCGGCCGCCTCGTTGATAGAGGCCATGGCATTAGCAATGTTGGATTCTACCGCCCAAGCCTCGGTGTAGACCTGGCACATACCCACCTTGATGCTTGGATACTCACCAGTGTAGATATTGGGAATCAGCTCCGTGTTGCAGCCCATTATTTTTCTTCGGGTTTAGCGTCGTGACAGTCGCAGCAGTCACCGCAATGCTCTTCTCCGCAGCCGCACTCCTCTAGCTCATTTTCAGCCTGAAGCCATTCGGCGAGATCAGCCACATTCCAGGTATCTTTAGGCGTGGTGTTCCACAACTCCATCGCGGTATCCTCATCATCAGGAAGCATCACGGAGTTTTGCAGGTATTCGGGAAGGTCGTCTTCTAGTGCCTCTTCGTTCAGTGAGTAGTTGCAGTAGAAATCTTCAGCGAGATCGCGGGCAGCGGTTTCGTCTTCTGCATAGACTACAAAACGACGCATCCAAACTTCGGGGATCTCGATCATAAACTTTTTAGGGTCAGCCATGTATTCGTGCCTCATGTGGTGTATTCGGAGGCGATAACCAAATAGAGCAACACCCCCAAGTTTAGTTTACCGAAACTACAAACAGATGCTAGCCGAATGCAGCAGCGTTTGCTCAATCTGTTCGTGATTAGCCTCCACTCCCAGCTCGCGCATGCTCACCAAAAAATCGCGATGCGATCGCCCAAGCCGGTAGTCCGGCTCCTTTGGCGGATGAAGCAGCAGCTTCTCAATAAGCTCAATGTTCATATCCACCAACAAAGTGCCATGAACTAACACCGACTTCCATTTCCAGGCTTGTGCGTTGCCTGATATCTTGCGATCGCCCACAGTGATATCGCTGATGCCCTGCATCTGCGCCTCAACACCATATTGCGCCAAGGCATGAACCAGCACCTGACCAGCGGTATGGAACGCCTCCAGAATGTTCACCCTAAGCGGAGCCGGACAGCAGTAGGAATAGTTGAGCACATCAGGCGTCTGCAGCACGGTTCCCCCGCCCGTAAACCGCTTGAATACGGGAACAGACATGGCCTCGCACTGCGGCAGATTAGCTACCTGCTCCAGCTTTTCGCTGCAGCCCGCCACCACCGCTATGGGACTGCCCCACCAGGTGCGGTATATCCGCCGATTATCCTGTGCGCAGAGCTGCATATAATAGCGGTCCAACAGCACATTATCGGCAGGCGTAGCCCCTTGCTGTTGGATGATTTCTAAGTTGTTATTCGTCAAAATGTCCCCCGTTACAGTATCTGGCAACAATGAGCTTTACAATCCATTATTGATCCACTCATACGAACGGCTCATGCGTCGCTGAAGATTGAATAGGTCTATCACCCTCACCTTATGTCTTATGTTCCTCGCTTCATTAAACGCATCCGCCAGTATACCGAAAGGTGTTTGATCATTCCACAACGGATGAATGATGATGGCTGTTACGTCTTCACTTCGGATAGCGGGAAGCCCGCATAGGTCGATAGGTTGATATTCATTAAATGCCCGGCAGAACGAGTCCCGGCACCTTCGCGCACACCCATGCCAGTCCTTCAACTCAGGAAAACTAAAGTCGCCATCTAACCCACATGTCCAACTATGATCATAAAGTATACGATTCAATGATAACCCTAAACGCCAATCAAGTAGCCCATGGTATGGTAGATTTCGATATTGCCGAAGACAGTCTTGGCATGAAGTATCACATGTCTGAGTATGTTTATCGTCTAGCAGAGATCCAATGAATGACTGTTCTGATGGGGATATATTTGTGATTTCACTAAGTAACCTGTGCCAGTTATGTCTCATCCAGTTCACAAATCCTGAACCATTTGCGAGATGATCGCATAGGACAAATTCACCGGTATTGTGAAATTCATCACCTAGCTCCCTAACAGTCGCGACATCAATTTCTTCAGGATCAATATCTAGTTTTTCAGCAGCCACCGCTCTGATAAGGAATGCCGCAGAAAAATAAGCTGCACGGACCGAGCTATAGTGCTTTGATGGTTGAAGGCACAGACCATCAGCAGTGTTATGGGTTCGACAACATAAAACTCCGGTTGTCTTCGGAGCTACTATAGCAAACTTTTCGGTAGGTTGTACATTAAAGGCAGCTATCTGTGAGGGATCATTGTTGCGAGATTTCAGTTGAAAATGATCATCTATCCATTGATTTTCAAGACGATACTTACTTACTTTCGTCTCACAGATACCACCGCCGAACAAAGAGCCTCCCGCGTCATTCACGCGGTATACGAGGCCTGAAGGCAGCAGTGTTAACGCTGTATTAGTATCTTCAACAAAGACTGGCTCATCTCTGGAAGCTACGGCTTCGATAGCAACGCCAACAGGCGCAGAATCATCATCAACTTGCGCATCGATACCATCTCCCAAATTGGTACGAAATGCATTGGGAACACGGATCGGGAAAACCCTAAAGCTGTCTTCTTGATCAGATTTGCACACTTCACATGCAGAAGCTGTTGGCTTGATTGCAAATACCTGACTATGATGACAGTGACTGCATGTGGCCAACCAACGCTGCTCTGATAGTGGATTACCATACGCGCTTAGTCCATCGTACCCGAAATGCAGAGGGCCTGTGAAACCTATTGCTGTGTATACTTGCTTATCTTTGGTTCTCTTAGCACCTGGGCCGAACTCAGTGATCGCCAAGTCAAGATCACGATCCATAATACTAAACTGACGTTTATGTTTGTCTGCTTGATGATATAACACCCTAACTCGTGATGGCATACCATACATGGGGAGCACTCCTCCCTCTGCTAGCCTCTCGGCTACCCCCTCACCAGATAATTCAGAATCAACCATACACGTTTCGACCCGTTTTGCAAGATTAAGGCGTGCATACTTCTCTAGCTGGCTTTGAAACTCATGATTACCTGACGATAGTA
>CAZFLA010000123.1:0-10616 GCA_964519405.1 uncultured bacterium | reverse complement strand
CAACGGGGTCAAGCTAAGACTTGTGCAAACGAGCAGTTCGCTGCAGATCGAAACATCATCTTTACCAGAAGACCCAGTATGCACAATCATCAAGCTGACACTGTCGGCTCCGCTTCCTTCAACACCACGAAAACCAAATGAAGCGGTGTTTGTTGATCGTATCTCCTCTGAGCATAACTTGGCGCATGCAAAACCTGCAAAACTGCTGAGTGTCGATGGGCTGCGCGAACTTACCCCCAATATGGAGGTCTGTTGGGCCAGCTTGGCAGTTGATGGGTTAGCAAATACATCAGCCGTTGGCTCGGGGGACTGGGCATGGGCTCTTGAGGTTGATCTGCAAGCAGTGGAAACTGTTGGGCAGGTAAAGATACTTTTCGGGGCTGGATGGGCCACGAGCTACCGGGTAAGTCTCAGTGAAGATCGCGAACACTGGAAGACAGCAGCAACCGGCTCCGGTGCGGCTAATGCTTGGCGTAAGCACCAGTTCACGCCAACAAAGGCTCGCTACATCCGCGTGACTGCGATAAAGCCAGACGGCGAAAACCAAGAAGGTACTCAGATGGGGATATCTGATCTCCAAGTTTACGCCAAGTAAATCCGCGATACAAGCTCCGCTTGCGAGGGTGCCCAAAACACCCTCGCAAGATGGTTCATGGTAAAATACACAAAACCTGCAGCCAGAAAGGACCTTGTATTCATGAGGCTTCAAACTACCCATGGTGTGCTTCTGAGTATGCTTCTCTGCACCGGATGTGCACACTCCTCATCGTTCTCCATCAGCAATGATTATATGCGGCTTGATGGTGACAACGGTGTCATCAAATCATTACGCGTCACGTCTACTCCTAAAGGGCAACTCGGTGCCAATGCCATAAACAGCATCGGGTTATGCAGTCCTGTAGAGAACAACGCGGCAAAAGTATCGATCGATAAAAAGAACCACGTTCTTAAAATACATAACGCAGCTTTCGGCATCAAGCGCACTATCGATCTCAACGGAACAGCTGGTTCGTATCCGGTTGAGCTTACACCAGGTACCACACTCCGACAAGATTTCACCATATCCACAGGGACTCTGCATCGTGTGTCAGCACACTGCCCGACTTGGTGGAGTAAAACCAGCACAGCAACATATCGCCTCTTCAAAATCGTCAATGGAAAGAAGATACTTGTCAGTTCACTAACGCCTAAAGTCGTTCCGGACGGCTCGCATGTATGGATAGATGCCAAGAACAGCTCCGCAGGCACTTTTGCACTAGAGATAAGCAATCCTAAAGGCAAATTGGGTTGGTGGCAGACAAACCAGACAGCTGGACGATCCTACATCAACGGAAAAGTCGCCGTCGGCAAGGGGTTTGCAGTTCAATGCGATACCACTCAAACTGGGCTTGTGGATGTCACAGCGAAGCTAAATGGTCCAAAACTTAGCTTAACATACCAGCCAATCAACGGATTAGGCACCGTTAAGCCGTGGGTGTCGTTAAAGATGGGTTGGGTAAAAAGTGGATATGATGTTCAGAGCCCCAAAATCAAGTTCAACTATGTGTATGCCAATAACGACATTGTCGTTCCTGTCTATCTCTTCAAACGACGCTCGGAATCTTATAGTTACAACTTCGGATGGATGCGCTTCAATGGCCGGTTCGGCGCGGATTTGCAGATTGAGCCAGCAAAGCTAAAAGCAGACATCTCCGAAAATGAGATGGACTGGCATATCGAAGGAAATCGGCTCACGCTGTCTGTGCTGAAGCATGTGAATGGCTACCCAGAGCACCTCACCCACTTCGAAACAAGCAACGCCAAACTTACATCAACTTTAAACGAGTTCATGTATACCCACAACTACAGCCATGATATCGGCGTTAATCCAGACTGGGCAGACTGGATGAGTGCTCAGATGTGCTACACAACAAGTGCTCAAGCGCAGCTATATGAAGGTGTCATCAATGGGCACCAAATGGATGCCAACGGGTATGTCCACAGTTGGGGCGCCATGGCGGGTTGGCCATTCCCCTGGCAAGATGACAACAACGATGGTGTAAATGACCTCGATACGCGCCATATGCCCACCAACCTGAACATGATCGTTGGTGCTTTACGCATGACCGAATGGAATGGTGACAGCAAATATCTAGCAACTGTTGTTGAACGAGCACGCCGCGCCATGGAGTTTCTTCTCAACGACCTTCACGGCAAAGATGGATTATTAATCATCGACTTCCCCGGTTTACAGGGGCACAACAACGACTTTGGTTCCAACTATTGGGATATCCTGCCATTTGGCTACAAATGCGCCTTCACAAACAGCATATTCCCCAGAACGCTGGAAGCAATGGCCACTCTTGAAGAGATGCTTCAACGAGACCCCGCCGCAAAAGCACAGATGCCGAAAAACGCACTCGCCGCCCGCACTCCTGAATACTACAGAAATCTTGCCAAAGCAGCCGTTCAAAAATACAACGACACATTTTGGTTGGAAGATAAGGGCCGATACGCGGGCTGCGTTGACAAAGACGGCAATATACACGATTACGGCTTTACTTTCGTGAACCTTCAAGCCATGGCATTCGGCGAAGCAACCCCCGAACGGGCAAAGCGAATCTTTAACTGGATGGAAAACGGCAAGAGCTATACAGGCAAGCAAGATATCATTGCCAAGCATATATTCGCGATGCGAGCAAGCACCGAAATCAACCCTGCCAAAACCGCGCCACAGTCACCAAAACCAAGTTGGTGGCATCGTGACTGGCCAGGAACGGACTTTGAAGATCAGTGCCAAGCAGGCGGCGCTATCCTGTATACAACAGCACATGAGATCATGGCGCGGAAAGCGCTCATCGGCACTGAAAATGCTTGGAGCCGCTTCAAGCAGGTCCTCGATCGCTATCAACTAGGCGACAAGCTATCGGGTGGATCTCCGCTTATCACAGGGCAGACTTCTCAAGGAGGCCCAGGAGGCACCGCAGGCACCTGCGGCATTGAGGGTGAGTTCCCCGAAAGCGGACTTGTGCCAAGCCAATTCCTATATGTGTTTATGGGCATCGACGCCACAAAAGATGGCCTGCACATCAAGCCATCACTGCCAAACGACCTTCAATGGGCCGCAGTGAAAAACATGCGATGGAATAAACTTGTGTGGGATGTTCGTGTCGACCGACAGAAAGTGGACATGACCTGCACCACCAAATACCATGAGCAGAAGATCAGCCGTCAACTCGTAAATGGTGAAGTGACGATATCGCGCAGTGATGTGAAATAGCATCAGCTTTCGGAAACGCAGCAGATAGCAGGGTGCAGATAACTCTATGCCCCGCTATCTGCCACAGCACTTCTTATACTTCTTACCGCTTCCGCAGGGACATAACTCATTCCGCTTGGCACCTGCCGCAGCTTGCACAGGCACAGCAACCGGTAAATCGGCGCGGTAGTTCGACAGCTCACCACCAGCTTGAAGCCATTGAAGCATCTTTTTCCATGTTGGCTCTGTCGACTTGTAAAACTTATAGTATCCCTGGCATAAAAGATTATGATGCGGTTCCCCGTCACGGCTAACGCCTTGACGGTCCTTCAAGCAGCCTCCATGGCAATAGGCAAGATATGGGCATTCGCCGCATTGCTTAGTCAACCCATCAAACTTACTTTTACCCCACTCGATTTGCTGCGGCAACTGAGCCAGGTCTGCTAACGGCTGCTCCATAATGTTTCCCAGACGATGCTCTGGCTGCACAAAATGGTCACACGCATAGATATCGCCATTATGCTCCACGATGATATTATTGCCGCAATAGCGGCTGTGCACGCATAAGCTGGGGTTTTGTCCGCTCGCAGCTTCTAGTGCGTTGATGAATAATTGAACATTTATCCGCCCGAAGTCTTTTTTTAGCCACTCCTCAAACACCCCGCACAGAAATTCACCCCATGCATCGGGTGATACACTCCAACCAGACAGCTCACCATCAGGCATCCGTTCCACTGCAGGAATGAATTGTATCCACATGGCACCAAGCTGTTTGAAATACTGGTATACATCACGCGGTTTTCGAGAGTTTACATTGTTGACCACGCAGAGGATATTGAAATCCACGCCGTGTGCAGCCATCCGTTCGATGCTGTTCTCCACCTGAGCATGGGTTCCGCTGCCCGACTTGGTATGACGATAGGTATTATGAAGCGCTTCTGGCCCGTCTAAGCTAACTCCCACAAGGAATTGGCTGCTGGCTAAAAACTGACACCACTCGTCATCTAGCATCAGCCCGTTAGTCTGCAGTCCATTAGTGATGGTGCATCCCTTAGGCGCGTAACGGCGTTGAAGCTCAACAGCCTCTTTGTAGAAATCCAAACCCATCAGCGTTGGCTCACCGCCCTGCCACAGGAAGTTCACACTGCCTCGGTCGGCCATACATTCAATGTATTCACGCGTAAAGCGCTCCAGCACTTCATGGCTCATACGAAAACTGCTTTGCTCATCGAATTGCTCAAGCTTGCGCAGGTAGAAGCAGTAATCGCACCCGATATTGCATAATGGGCCACGAGGTTTCGCCATCACAGATATCGGAAAAGGCAAAGCTGGTCGAGATTTCTGCCGCGACTCTAGCACGATTTGATCTTCTTGACCTCCCGAGACAGAATCGAATAAGAGCGCGGATATCCCTTAGGGGTACCGCTGATTTTACTGCTTATCCAAAAGCTATTCGTTATGTCAGTTAACGGCACTTCGGCTTCCACCACTTGCGGTACATCACCGCCAAGAAGTTGAATCTGCGGTGCAGCGACCTTAAGTTCTTCTAGTTGGGTGCGGCGTTTAGCCCACAACGCCACGCCGCCGGGCTTAACAAATGGCAGTGTCCATTCAGCCAATGCCCACAGATGAGCCACAGCGCGGGCCGTCACCATGTCGTATTTCGCTCGATAGCGGCTGTCGACACCCGCTTCTTCTGCTCGCGCAACGACGCACTCCACATCCTTAAGCTGAAGCTCATTTACGAGCTCTGTGAGGAAGTCGATGGGGTCATGGCGGCTGTCCATTAGTGTCAGTTTTATCTCTGGGCACATGATCTTCAGCGGCAGTCCGGGGAAACCTCCGCCGGTGCCGATATCAAGCACTTTGCATGCATTACTCGGCTGCCAAGCAGATAAGACACTTAGGGAATCCAGAAAATGGTGGGTGACCGTCTTTTCGACAGGTATAGCTGTGAGGTTCATTCTTTGCGAGGCTTCGTGCAAGCGCTCCGCATAGATAGTAAATTGGTTAAGTTGTTGTTCGGTGGGGTGTAAATCAAGCTGCGAACAGCCTGCAATTAATTCAGAGTGTATATCACTTATCATCACATAATAGATTCTATCTCTTACCCACGGTTAATTGCACGGTATGGCGCTCATTACCGCTAACAACAGCCACTTCAACCACGTCGCCTGGCTTTATTGTTCGTATGAATACCGCAGCATCAGCCAACTTGCTGATACGTACCGTGTTCAAGCTCAGTATCACATCTCCTGCTTGAATACCCGCGGCGGCCGCAGGGCCATCTTCCATCACGCTCTTCACTAATGCGCCATATCCCTGAGGGGCATCAACCATGGTAACACCCAGATACGGTCGTTCCAGTTTGCCGTCGCGCATCTGCTGCAGCACGTTGGCAACATCATTTATCGGTGTAGCCAAAGCGCTGGAGCTGCGGTTAGTCTGGTCGCCTTGTGCATACACACTGGCGACGATGATACCAATGACCTCACCCTTGACGTTGACGACCGCGGATCCTGGCGACCCAGGGCCGACAGGCCCAGATATCTGCAGTAGATTGCTCAGTGTGGTTGCTCCGTCATTCAGAACCACGCTGCGTCCTTTACCGCCCAAAACACCAAACGACACACTGCGGTCGTATCCGCCGATGCCGCCCACGGTTACTACAACGCCGCCAACAGGGACGGCATTGGAGTCACCAAACTTAAGCGGCACTAAGTCCGACGGCTGCTCTGTCATTTTCAGTAATGCCGTCGCATTGAGTTCATCAGTGCTAACTAACCGGGCGTTGAACTTACGTCCAGTATTGCCTTGTACGGTGCAGCGCTTAGCGCCTCTCACAAGTTCGGCACTTGTTAATACATAGCCTTTGTTGTCAACAACAAATCCGCTGCCTTTTGCTGGTGGTACAGGCCCTAACGGCAAAGCGGTCTTCGAGAATGCCATGTTGTTATTCGAGGTGCCATTTACTTCTAACACACCGGGTGTGAGGTCTCCGCCATATGCTTCTACAGCAACCACACCAGGCAGCACTCTAGATGCGAGTTCGGCGACTTCTTTGTTGACCTGATCTAAGGCTCCCTGCGCATGCGCGAAAGCACTTAAACTAAGTATGGCAAATACAGCCATCGAAATATGACGAATAGCACGTACGTTCACTATAGTGACAACCCCGATTCTGTTGGTGTTCCTAAGGATTCAACTGGTACAGCCATCATGGCGGAACTCGTTCGCGAAGTCTCCGATATTGCTCCTGACCTTATACCCGACCTAACGCCGCCGCCCAATGTCGCCGTCATATTAAGCCCCATAGCAGTGCTTGGTAAAGCAGAAGCCACCGATTTGGCCATAGAAACTACCATTGGCTGTGTATTGCGCAAAGTCATCAGTGATGAGTGAGAGCGTGTTGGTTCAGGCTTTTCGCTCATAGTTGGTGCACTGAGCAAAACAGCCGAAGCAACAAGCTGCCTATCAACCCTACGAGGCCGTATTGCTACTGCAGGCACTTTATCAACCGGTGTTTTCACAGCACGAACCACATGCTGCTTCACTTCAGGCTGCGGCTCTGTAGTTGGTTTAGGGTCAGATACCATATTCTGACTGTAAGCCATCAACTTATCGATATCGAGTAAGTTTACCGACGAACTCGCCAATTCTTGCTCTATATGCTTACCATTATTGGCAGCAACCTTGAGAATTCCGCTCGTCATTGGTTTCTGAATGTGGTTGGTCGCAACGACAGCCAAGACGACAGCAGAAATCAGTGATCCTGCCCATAGGCCTGGCGATATCATGAACCGTGATGGCATATCCCGCATTGAAGCGCGCACTGATAGAGGTTTATACCCACCAAATGGCTCTGTCGGGATATTGCTAAGCACCTGCTTTGTAGACAACCGCAGCTTATTACTAAGTTCCGATTGTTTTTTGCATGCATCACAGCTATGTATATGCCGTAACACCCAAGCTGGTAGATCGCTGGGTTTATCTGCATAGTCAAGATAGAACTCAACGAAACGGCAGAGTATGCTCATACCTGGCCTCCTTGCATCTCTATCAGCTTTTGTTTTAGCTGACGGCGTGCTCGAAATATCTTGAGCTTTACACTTCCCACGGTACATTTCAATATCTTGGCAATTTCAGAATATTCCATATCGTCAAGATCCCGCATTTCCAACATCAACCTATGGTGTGCTGGCAATTGCGAGATGGCTTTTCTAACAAGCAGCTGCGTGTCATTAACAAGTGCGCGGCGTTCGGGGTCTTCCTTATCATCTGCAGGGATATCCCATTCAATGGGAACTTGCCGCACTTTTTTACTGCGCTTAATGTGGTCAAAACAGAGGTTAACTGCAATACTGGTGATCCATGTTCTAAATAACGAATCGCCGCGGAAGTTACCCAGCGCACGAAAACCCTTAATGAACGCTTCTTGAGTTAAATCCTCGGCGTCAGCCTGATTGCCTACAATGCTATACACCTTGCGAAACACAGCAACACGATGGGTTTCCCACAGCAATTCATATGCATGCGAATCCCCCCCGCGACTCATATTTACCAGTTCTGTATCTGATACCTGTGCTTTTGTCTCCGCCGAGCGGTTCAATATCCACTCCATAGTGTTCGTTGTTAGCATGTTACCAACCTCTATTGTAGGCTAAAATCGCTGAAAATGTGTAGTGTTGGGAACTCCATCCACTATACCTATTCAAAAATATAGACGGTTTCGCCAATATGTTGTTACCTGCTTTACAATTAACTATCCAAACTGCACTTATACCATAGAAAGTGTACTGTATAATGAAAGTGTTCTGAGAGGTTATATCCCATTAATAGCCTCATGAACGTATTTTGTGTTCTTGTTGAATTAACAATAATCATCGTATCCCCTTTGCCTTGGTAACCTATCGGCATCTGCGCATAGATAACCGAACACTACACAGACAGAGGACTAAACTACGGATATTACGTTTCATAGCTTATTTGATGAAATTGCCTTACTGATATTCGCTGCCGTAGTATCAGGCATTATCGCCCTGCGACTGCGTCAACCACTGATTGTGGCGTTTATCATTATAGGCATCATTGTTGGCCCTGTAGGATTTAACCTCATCACCAGCACAGAGGATCTCAGGGTACTGGCCGAAATGGGCCTCACTCTACTCCTTTTTGTTGTCGGTCTTAAACTAGATCCCCATCATATATCCCAAATGGGTAAAGTATCGGCAGCAACCGGCCTTGGGCAGATTGCATTTACAGGCATACTTACCTTCATCGTCTCCAAGTTATTCGGCATGCCCACCATCGCTGCAGCGTATGTTGCTGCGGCATTGGTGTTCTCAAGCACCATCCTTATCATCAAGCTGCTCTCAGATAAGGGCGATACCGATTCGTTGTATGGCCGCTTGAGCGTTGGCCGACTGATCGTTGAAGATATTGTGGTCGTCACATTGATGGTGATCCTCAGCATTTTTACGGTGAAGTCATCCCTATCCTTAGGCATGAATGCGGTATTCATACTAGCCAAAGGATTAGCACTGGGCACCGGTGTATGGCTAGTTAAGCGCTTTGTATTTCCCCATGTTTTGCCCATCATCTCGCAGTCAGCCGAATTGCTTCTGCTCTTTGGCATAAGCTGGGCTTTGGTTCTTGCATCCGTCAGCGAAATTATCGGCTTCAATAAGGAAGTCGGCGCGTTTATTGCAGGCCTTACACTTGCTACGACGATATACCGTGATACATTGAGTATCAAGCTTTCCGGCATACGCGATTTTCTGTTGTTTTTCTTCTTCCTGGAACTCGGAAGTCACCTTAACCTTCAGCAGGTCGGCTCTGTCATCGGGCCAGCCATTGTGCTGTCGCTGATTGTGGTCATTGGTAAACCGCTGATTGTGATGTTCATCCTAAGCCGCTATGGCTACAAAAAGCGTATCGGATTTATGTCTGGTTTAACAGTCGCCCAGATATCGGAGTTTTCCCTGATTCTGATGTCCATGGGGGTGGCAGCCGGACACATCAAAGCTGACACGCTTGGGCTGATAACATTGGTGCTCATCATCACCATGGGTATTGATATTCACCTCATCACCCATGCTCAGAAGTTATATTTGAAGCTGGCACCTGTGTTGAAGGTATTTGAGCCCAAACAACAAATCTTGCAGCAAAGCAGCGAACTGCATGGTGATGTAGGTCCTGCAGAAGTGATTGTATTCGGTTTGGGCAGGTATGGAGCCATTGTCTGCCGACGCATGAGGCAGATGAACCGCGAGGTGTTGGGAGTAGACTTTAACCCAGATACCGTGCGCATATGGCATCGTAAAAACCGCCGTGCAGTGTATGGCGACGCAGGCGACCCCGAATTCATAGCCTCTTTACCGCTGCATGAAGCAAAGTGGATCGTCAGCGCGGTTCATGATGCAGACACACAGAAAACACTTCTGGAATCATTAAAAGAGCTTAATTTCGCAGGAACAATCGCCTGCACAGCAGACAACACTAGACAAGCCAGAGTATGGGAGAAGATGGGCGCTGATCTTGTCTTCCGCCCCTACCAAGATGCCGCTGAACAGGCTGTTGACATCATGCTAATGAAAGAAGAGGAGATAGAGAGACAGCAAATGGATAGCCAGATATTGAGTTTGCGTGACCATTTCATCATCTGCGGATTTGGACGCATGGGGCAGCAGATCGCGAAAGACCTGAAAAACAGCGGTGTTCCATTTGTTGTCATCGAAGATAACGCGGAACAATTACCACGGCTTAAAGAATTGGGCATTCTTCATATTATCGGCAAAGCCAGTGAAGACGAAGCTCTTGTAAAAGCCGGGATCGAACATGCGAAAGGCTTAGTCAGTGTGCTGCCGACCGACGAAGATAATGTGTTTGTGGTGCTCTCAGCCAGGGTGCTTAACCCACAGCTCACCATAGTGGCCAGATCAATACTGGAAGAGAACGAAGCAAAACTGCGCAGAGCAGGTGCAGACCGCGTGATATCACCATATATCTTAGGTGGCCGCAGAATGGCGGCTTTGATTACAAATCCACAAATTACGGACTTCCTTGAGATGGTGACACACAACGACCAGTTCGACCTTAACATGGCGCATGTTGTCATCCCAGCTAATAGCGCTGTTATTGGTAAAACCATCAAGGAACTCGACCTTAACAAGGCTTACGGCGTTACGGTACTGGCTATTCGCAACAGCGCAGGGGTTCACATTGATGCCACAAATGGATCGGCATTATCTGCAGGTGATGATGTCATCATGCTGGGTTCCGAAACGCAGCTGCATAATGCATCGGAATATCTAGCCTGCCCACTAGCATCCTAAAATACCATCAGCATACATATGCCTCATATTAAGAGCCGCCCATG
>CAZFLA010000122.1:0-10656 GCA_964519405.1 uncultured bacterium | reverse complement strand
CGCCTGATTTCGCGCTTCTCGTGGTCGGCGATGACCAGGATAAATGAGGATAGAGCCATCACTTCCCACGCCACCAGGAATACGATGGCGTTGGCAGCCAACACGACCCCAACCATGCTGATCATGAGCAATGCAAGCGCTGCCCACACAAAACCGAGCGATACGCGCTGGCGCAGATGATGCAAGTAACCGGGGGAGAATAAGGCAACTGGTATTCCAATGATGCCAATGATGGCAAGAAACCAGCGGCTCAAGGGGTCTACCACAAAACTGAAGCCAGCGTCGCCGAGAAAGCACGGCAACGGAAGGGTTAAAATGCAATTCCTTCCGACCAAGGCGGCAAGCAAGAGGAATACGCAGCCGATGATCGTGGGGAGTGAGATAGCGAGACCGGAAAGCTTTCGCTTAAGCAAGCCTATTGCAGCAACAGCGAACCATATGAGAATAGCGGCCCCGTACAAAATGCCGGAGTCGCCTGTAATTTCAGAAACAGACATACCCAAACCTACCCGAACACACAAGCACTAACCCGCTTCGCGGACCGGATAGATATCTACTTGTAAGTTCCCTATATGATTAGAGCGACGTCGTAACAGCCTCCTTGGGTTGTTGTGAAAACTGGCGCACACCCGATGATGCCATTATAACGCATCCCATGGCCATGATTCAAGCTGTGTTATTCGATTTGGTATGTGGTGGGGTCACTCTGCGGCGGATTTTGTGAAGCTTTACACACATCCCGAAGCGGCATAGCCCCCTTCGAAAGGCTAGCGGGTTGAAGTGGGATGACGACGGGGTGAAGCCTTTTAAGGTGACTTAATGCGAATCATCGACAACTTCATCACCAACAGCGTGATAGTATTGGTTGGTAAAATCGGTTGTTATCAATGGCAGTTACTACTATACACCATCTACAGATTAGTAATGCGAGCCTTAATCAACTTACTTGCCCAGGTGACTATAATCTGGAGTATCTTGTGATGGTCGTACCAATAATCGGTATTAATGATGTATCTATAGTGATCACGACTGTTATGAATATTCATAGATCATCGTGCACCCTGATAGCCTTCACTTACCATCATGGTAGTGCCGTCTGTGTTCATATGACTTGGTGACTCTTACATCATACTAGTAAATATGCAGTAGATGCTTTAAGATTCATGCCTTTTGCTGTCCGAAACAAAGCTGCTATGCAGTCGGCACTTCCATCACAATAATGGTCAGAGTTAGTTCCCGATTAGCATCATCATTATGACGCATTATAAACCGGAATCCCGTTTCACTTTGGTAATCCAGCTGACGTTTGTAATTCGCATGTTTCATAACGATATTTGGTATCTGTTTGAGAACATTAGTCAGATTTTTATTCCGATTAAAGATGATAATCGCAGTTTTCGTGTCACGCCAGCATGTATACCCAAGTATTTGATCTACCGTATCAAGTAGTCCTTTGGGACCTGTCCAAAACTTACATTCACCGATGAACACATTCTTGTCGTCAGACCGTATTAAAATGTCTGTCTTACCAGAGTAGTTAAATGTCTCGCTGTTGGCTGGTCCTTCATATTGGCAATTTAGTGGTACAAGCAGATGATCCCTAAGCGCTTCCTCGTTCAAGTTCCTAAACGACGAGGGACTACGTTCCATGACGGTCGACATCTCAGTGATAGACTTTATGATTTCATCATATACACGCATTTCTATTGCAGGTTCTGGACTAAATGGTAATGAACAGGAAGGCTTCATCACTGTGATCGTCTTCCTAACGGGTAAATTGTAGTTGCCAGCTGAGCTCTCACGTTTACGTATCGGGAAACCTAATGAATCGACCATACCCTGATCTGCCATTAATTTGTTTTTTCTCGCTTCAAGGTTGTCTTTAATATAGTTGTTAAGAGACGCTGTATGTATTGATATGTCATTACGGACATATATGAGCCAATTGTTGATTTGCTGCAAATTGTCACTAAAGCGTCTCTTTGTCGCGTCGCTATCATGGCGTGTCATCTCATACCTTACACGTAATGTGTTACCAACTATCTTTCCTTCAGGTGTATTAAGGTAATATGTTGACGGTCGATATTTAAACAGATCTGCATCACCCGTAAATGGAATCTCATATTCAATATATGTTCCTTGGACATAAAATGGCTTTCTTCTGTCAATGATGTATCGGTTATAATCACCGCTTATATCAATCTCTATGTCTCCATGGCTGTATATACATATATCTTCTTCAATGAGTTTTGGGGGTAAATGTGTATACTTTTGTTCTAACAATACCGTCAGGTCGTATATATTACTATTGAGTAGTTGGTTTACCGTATAACTCTCTATCTCACGTTTTATTTGTTGTTGCCAATCATAGATGATTTCGGCAAGTTGCGTTTGGTTGAACAAACAATTAGTGTATTCACTCATATGAGCCTTACCTCTTTGGCTAGCGTTCGGTCGATAGAGATATGTTAAATCTCATTCTATTCCCTCGAATTATATGCTGTCCATATACCAACAGTCGCCTTATTCCAACTGTGTCTACAGCCAAGGTTACAATCGATTGGAGATGTGTATGGAAACTAATCCTTGTAAGGTGGAGCACTGTATTATCATGATAACGACATAGGTAATGTAGGGCAACAGCATATCATTCATACCAAAAATATCTATACCAACTTCACTCAACACTATATGCACAGATGCCCGCATGTCGTAGGTAGTTCGTCTGGTAAGCGCATGTGGCAATACCAGTCATCAGTGGGCAGCAGTTATGCTCACTCGCCGATTATCACCGACCAACTAGTTTTAGCACCTACCGCAGACACCGTGTTTGGTTTCTCTGCAAATGAGCATAAACGGGTTGTCAAGTCGTTGCCGTCTCACCGGGCGGAACCGTATACCATTGAGATTGATGGCAAACGTATAAAATCATCGATGGTGATACGCGACAACGTGCCGTATGTTCCCATCCGTGATATCTACTCTGCGTATGGTTATCGTTGCCAATACACAAGTAATGGCTTGTGGGTGGACACTCATAACGTAATACCAGCAGAATATAAATACGGTCTTGTCCCATTATCTGTCGCACAGATCATGACCACACATAAAATGCACTGGCGCTCATGGTTGGGCGAAATAAAACCTACAAGAATACCCATACTTCATCATGGTCGCTACTACTTCGCAATTGATCGGATGCCAATGGCGCAGGGGATGATGATCTGGAAACCTGAGACTAAGCGGATTGTGCTGGTAGGGTTTCGGTCGCCTACCGTACGCTCAATAAACGGACTGCCACAAAAATAACTGTTATCTTAGGAGGACACGCTCGGACGGAGTGAACTGAACGCCGTCTGAGCGTCTCATGCACCAATTATCAATGGGCATCCGCTCGCTCCTCATGCTTTATCCCGAAGTCGGCCGGGGTGGCAGACATCGGCGCCCTTTTATTGGTAATATGCCATTAATCGCAAGTATAACCAGGAAAGGGTGTAGCGAATGAACATGCTGCAACGATCGTTAGTGTATCTGTGCATCGGTGCGTCTGCTTCTTCGGCCGCTCAGGCCGATGTGAAAGCTAAGGTTCAGGATGCGTTTGTTTCATGTGATGCCTCTCGCACAAGCTGGAGTATCGGCACCGCTGGTATCTGCGCTGATTTCCTTGTCAAAGAGGGTAAGTTCCTCATGACCGGGCTGACCAACTTAACAACCAAGCCGGCAAAGCGGTATCTCTCACCGGCCAACGCGATCTGCCCGTTAACGCCAGCCAAGGATAACCTGCCCTATTCGCAGTATCAGTTCCAGCAGTTGTGGAGTGCCACCATGGCCGGCGCACAGACCGCTGATATGGGTGCTGCCAACCTCAGCTTAACTGTTCATAAGGGCGACATGATTGGCTTCGCCGTGGGAGCGCATGGTGATTTCGCATGCGATCAGATTGATTGGCCGATCACAGTGGCTTATGCCAACGGTGAGAAGTATCTCTCATCAGACGACGAGCAGTTGGTTCAAGGGCCGGTGTGGTCCTACCTTATTAATATATTGGGCACGAACTACATGCTGCCCATGAACGATATGGCCTACAGCGACAACACCAAGCAGAACATCCGCGTTCCCGAACGAGACACAGGATACCGATCTGCAGGCGTGGAGCCGCACATCGGCCCAAATGTGATGCATCCCGCTAATGACAGCGATGCCGTGCGCGTATGGACCGCTCCGATGGATGGCACGGTCACTCTGAGCGGTATGGCGAAGCCGATCGGCGGAGGCACCGTTGACCTCAAGGTGATGCGTATACAGCCAAAGCCAATTGAAGCGCAGCGATCAACAGCCGATACCGATGGCTGGAAGCTGCTGAGCGCAGAAGGTCGGAATGTCATCATCAACGGTCGTCCGGCTGTTGAGCTTGAGTATGTGATGATGCATGATGTGATGAAGGTGACCTACCGCATCATGGCCTATCCTGGCACGCCGATACTTCGGCAGAGCACGGTTGTGCAAAACACCGATGACAAACCGGCATCACTCAGCCAATACAGCACCATGCTGGCGCTTGATCTGGATTTGGGTGATAAACCCACTGATTATTGGATGATCGGCGGAAACCGTGAAGCCAACGAGGGTAAACTCTACAGCGCTCAGGTAGGCGCCGACTATGTTCATAACCTGCGGGCCTCGGCCACTTTCGAGTTCGTGCCATGGAGTGCCTGGCAGCGTCGGGGCGAATCCGGTGACGGTTTGTTCATCGCACCGGATTATCTGGGCAGTTGGCAGATATCCACAACGCGCGAAAGCTCAAGGCATATCGGCATGGTCTCGCACTGCCGCGATCTGCGCAACATCAACTTGGCTGCTGGTGAAAGCCGTGACATGCCTTATCTGACGGTCGGCGTGTTCGATAACAACCTCGACCAAATGGCAAAAAGCCTATATGACTGGCAATACGAATACATGTGGGACTACACCCACGACAACTGGTATGCCAGAATGCCCTTTACCGTGGGTTGGTATGGCGACTCGGATAACAGCCAGCAGCAGTTTACCGGTCACCTAGGCGACCTTGATATGAACTGGACTGACTACATTCGACAGGTCGGCATGGACAACTTGTGGGAGGATGCAGGTTGGTCGGCGACGCACCACTGGTGGGAAGCTAACTTCGAAGGCCCTGACTTTGCGCAGACACGCAGATTCCTCGACAAGAACGACATGAAGTTGACGGTGTGGATGCAGGGGCATGTTTCTAGAGGATTGCTGGATTCCAAAGTGGCAGCTTGGGGCGATTTTCAGCGCCGTACCGATGGTATGGGCTTCGACTACCGCATCGATCGCTCTTTTAGGGCGGATGCCGAGAACTTCCTGAATGACAACCCGCGCAGCTCATTCCATACCTGTTCGGGTGGAAGCACATATGCGCACACATTCGAGGTGCAGCGCTATACCGATGTCAACTATGACACCGACGCTCCCGGCGGTGACTACACGAACGCATATTGGTCGTATCTAGAAACTCCAGATAAGTGGTTTGACAACCTCAACGCCTTTATCCCTAACCGCGGTTACTACACACCAACAGCGATGCGCTTCCTGACGCAGGTTCCCAAATGGGGTATCTACATATCGGATACAGATATCATCGGTATGCGCAAAGTGTGCGACACCTATCGGTATATGAAGCAGATCGGAGTTGCTGGGCGCTGGAGCTATATTGTGCATCCTGTCATCAAAGGTGACGATGAACGGCACTACTGCCAGCGTCTGAACTACGACCACAGCAAGTCGATCATCATACTCAAGCACCAGTCCACTGGTGAAGTGACCGTCTATCCGGCAGAGCTGAAGCCGACGATGAACTATTTGGTTGAGTTCGAAAAGACGCCAGGTGCGGTCACACGCACAGGTGCCGACCTCATGAAAAACGGCATCACGATTACCGACCAGAAGACCGAAGAGTTAATCTACCTCAACATGCCGAACCGTCCGCGCGGCGGTCACGACAAAACCGCACCGAAGCAGCCAACCAGTGTTTTCACCAAACGCGAAACTAACATCGGCTACACCGGTGTGGGTGTCTACTGGTCACCCGGATCTGACAACAACTGGATTAGTTATTACGAGGTAAAGCGCGGCGACCAGATCGTCGCAAAAGTGGCTACTGGTAACTACTACTTTGATCGGTCAGCAGACTGGGATACAAGCGCTCAATATTTGGTGCGCACTGTGGATGGCGATGGCAACGTCAGTGCTTGGGCGAGTTCCAAGCCTCTGGCGGATGATCGGCTTGAGTATCAGGCCCTAGGCGGTTTCTTCGCTCAAAAAGGACGTCAGGGATGGAGTGCTGAGGCGAACATCAACGGAGCCGGTTTCACAGCTATGGAGTTTATCCCTGCAGAACACCCGGCTGCCGCCGATTATGGCGGAACCACCATACAGCCAGGCGGAGCCGAAGGCTACTGGCAAGGCGCGTCCACGGCTAGGGTTGGTCGAGGTTGGCAGCAAGCTTCATTGACTGCGGAGTGCAGCCGCACATGGACCGCTTCGGCAGATGGTCAGGTGCGGATTGTGGGGCAGATCAGCAAGGAGCTCTACCATCGCGGTAAGGGTGAAGTGCAGCGGGTGAAGATCACGCTTAACAACCAGCAGGTATGGCCCTCCAGCGGTTGGCAGCAGATTGCTGCGGATCAGACCGTTGGGGTAAGTCACGACCTGACAATGCACGTGGTTAAGGGTGATGTGCTTCGGTTCGTGCTGGACCGCGGAGCCAATCCCGATGATGACATCATCGCATGGATGCCCGCAATCACTTACATCGACACGAAAGCCGCAGACCGAGCGAGTGTGGTTCGCATACGCTGCGGAGCCAGCAAAGACTACGCCGATGCAAATGGTGTTATTTGGGCAGCAGATAGTTACTTCAACGGCGGGAAAGCCATATCGGGATTGAGTGATGAGCTTTCCAAGAAACACAACCTGGAGCTATTCCAGTATGGTCGAACTGGCAGTAAGTTCGGCTACTCTATACCGGTCAAACCTGGCGTATACTGCATCAGGCTTCGCTTCTATGAACCGCAGATGAAGTATATCTTGGAGCGTCCTTTAAACCTCACCGTCAATGGCAAGCAGGTGCTTGACAACTTCGATATCAACCAAGCCGCCAGGGGATCTCAGAAAGTGTATGACCGCTTGGTGCGCTATATCGTGCCGAATGGCGACGGTCGCATCGATCTGCAGTTCACCGGTGGGTGGGAGCCGACCCAGAAGTCTTCTGAGGCACTTATTCAGGCCATCGAAGTCACACCAGAAACGAAACCATGTGTGCGCATAGATGCCGGTTCAGACACAGACTATGTGGACTGGAACGGCTTTGTATATGCCGCAGATACGCACTACCAGGGCGGCGATGTCATTAGTGCTGACGGCTGGGTAGAGCATGCCACCCCAACTCTGTATGATCAAGGCATCTACCACACGGCTCGATCGGGCAGGTCATTTAGCTATCGTGTGAAACTGCCAGATGGCCTCTACAGCGTCCACCTCAAGTTTGCTGAGCTTTGGTTGAAAGAGCTAGCTCGGCGTCCGATGGACATAGAGATAAATGGCAGGATTGTGCGTAAGGGCTTTGACCCTGCGACCCAAGCGGGTAAGGTCGGTATGTCTGCCGACGTTCGCTTTGATGATATCATCCCTGACAGCAGAGGGTTGGTCACCATCAAGTTGACGGCTGTTGGCGCCAACGATGCGATACTACAGGGGATAGAGATCGAGTAGCATCGCCTTCTGGATGGATAACCTACAGGCTCCGCGGAAATGCATTAGCTTCCGCGGGGCCTGTTTTGCTGCTGTTCATATCAACTGAAAACATTGTGCATTATATCCAACTAAACGTCCGTAGTTCGCAATATATGTGTAGAATCTGGAAAACAAAACTGGGTTCGGCTGCATATCAATACAAGCTATTGACCCGTTCTGGTAGACTCATTAATGTGCAGCTTTTTTACTGCATGTAATCCTCTTTGGTTCGGGCCTAAGCCTGTTATTCGTCGTATCGAGGCGGTTATGAGACAGCAATCTACCAACACAAAAGCAGTTCATTCGGATGAGCAGCATATGCGGCGCTTGATAGATATCAGCGGAATCATGCTGATAACTGTGGGTGCGATTATGCTGGTGAGCCTGTTGACATCCAACAGCGGAGTGATGGGTGCTGGCATTGAAAATGTGCTTCGTGGATTAGCTGGGATCGGTGCTTATGTGATCCCGCCGATGGTGATAGCGGTGGGCATACTGCTATTGTTAGGTAAGACGGAGTTCCAGTTTGGTCACACCTTTTGGGGGCTAGCGATCAGCCTAGTCACCATAGTAACATGGGCGACCATCCCATTAGCTACTAATCAGCTGTTTATATCTGATCTTTACCGAGTTCATGGCGGATTGCTGGGCTCTTCTGTGGCATGGGTGCTGTTAAGTCTATTCGGGCGGATCGGCACAGGTGTTGTGTTGTCCGCGTTGAGCGTGGTGGCCATACTGCTCACTTTTGATATACCAGCAATTACCATCATCTCAAAAGGCATCAGCGGATGGCACTGCGGCGTGGATACCGCGCGAAAGGGTGCTCAGAGCGTAAGGGCGAAGGCTAAGTGCCTGCCAAGCACCCGTGAATTGACTAATAATATCAAAATGAATAGGGGCATCTTTAAGCCTCTAGCACCGCTATATAAAGATGATACCGACGATGATGAAGATGATGCTGCGTATGAGCCAGCGGAAACAGCCCCATCAGTGCCCGTAGAAGATCTACCCGAACCAGCCGCACCCAGACGGGCGCGTGCGAGCAGGGGATCGAAAACATCATCGCAAACAGCCGACACCAAGCAATCTGCAACAGCTACTGCCGTTCAGCAAGAGATTGACTTCAACGATGTGGATGGCTTCAAGCTGCCTCCTATTGATCTGCTTAAGCCGGCACCCCCTGCTCCAAAACGGCAGGATGAAGAGGTGCAGAAGAAAATCAAAGTTCTGGAAGGCACCCTTGAGCAATTCGGTATTGATGCCACAGTTGCTGAGGTTGCCAGCGGACCTACTGTCACCAGATATGAAATTTTACTGGGACCAGGTGTTCGTGTGAGCAAGATTGTGAGCTTGGCTGACAATATCGCTATGGCCTTGGCGGCGATTGATGTGCGTGTGGAAGCACCAATTCCGGGCAAGTCGGCTATCGGCGTGGAAGTGCCGAATGACTCGCCGCGTATGGTCAGCCTTCGTGAGCTGATGGAGGACGATGGCTTTCGCCACTCGAAGTCGCTGCTGACATTCGCTTTGGGGCGTGATGTCGCCAATGAATCGCATATGGCCGACCTCACAAAGATGCCGCACCTGCTGATTGGCGGTTCAACGAACTCCGGTAAATCGATCTGTTTGAATACCCTCATTTGCAGTTGGCTGTTTCGGGCGACCCCGAGTCAGGTTAAGCTGATACTTATCGACCCTAAGCGAGTTGAGTTGTCGCTATACGAGGGCATACCGCATCTCGCTTGCCCGGTTGTTAAGGATGTAAAGCAGGCTTCGGGAGTGCTCAAGGCGGCGATTAAGGAGATGGATCGCCGTTACAACATGTTCAGCAACATGCGTACGCGCAACATCGAGGGGTATAACAGCCGCTGTGAACCCGATGAAAAACTGCCATACATCGTAATTGTCATTGATGAACTAGCCGACATGATGATGCAGGTCGGTGCAGAAGTTGAGGCGAGTATCTGCCGGTTGGCACAGTTGGCCCGAGCCACGGGTATTCATCTGGTCATTGCAACACAGCGCCCTAGCGTGAATGTCATTACGGGCCTCATCAAAGCCAATATCTCTTCGCGGTTGGCATTTGCGGTTAGCAGCGGAATTGACAGCCGCACAATCCTCGATATGACAGGTGCTGAGCGCCTCATCGGTAAGGGCGACATGCTGTTTATGCCGATTGATGCTAATAAACCCGTGCGCCTTCAAGGATGTTTTGTTTCCGAAACCGAAGTGAATGATCTCTGTAAGTACCTCAAGTCACAGGGCTTGCCCGAATACACCATCATGCCGGTTGAAACAAGCGAAGGCGACTCCGCTGAGTTTGACGAACCTGAGTGTGATGAGCTGTTTGAAGCCGCGGTGAGATTAGTGGTGATGAACGGTCAGGCCAGCACCAGCATGCTTCAGCGCCGCTTTAGGGTGGGATACACCCGCGCCGCGCGATTGGTGGACATGATGGAAGCCCGCGGAATAGTTGGCGCGCTGGAAGGCGCCAAACCGCGCGAGATACTGATGAGCCGAGACGAGGTTGAAAGAATGTTTTCTGATGATGACTCCGATGAAACAGGGTAAACTGGTATTATGAACAAGTTCGCATTTATTCTGCACCCCATTCGCATCAGCGACATTACTCGTCGGTTCCCGTTGTTCAAAGCGATGCCCACCACACTAACAGAACGCTTTTTTAAGCAGTTGCCTCCCTTCAAAGTATCTCATGTGACAGGTGTTAAAAGTGTTCCAAAACGCGTAGGGTGATGATCATCCATACAGCGTAACGAATCAGTTTTCCTAAAAACATAAAGATGGCTGTTATCCAAATATTTGCACGCATATAGCCCAATGTGACCGCCAATAAATCGCCAA
>CAZFLA010000121.1:0-10709 GCA_964519405.1 uncultured bacterium | reverse complement strand
TTGGACCGCAGGCTAATATTTGTGGGTAATAGACTGGGTGACTAAACCCGCGGCATTCCAGCTGTTTCGCAATGGGCTCCTGACAAAACAGGTTTCGTGCTCAGCGGATCACCGGCACCTTTTTCCAACCTTGGCCCTCGGTAAACTCACGCACAGTGAAACACCATATCACCAGCTTCTTACCAGCGAGGTTATCTCCCCTGCGCAGCAGGTTCACACGGGCTGGTGTGGCTCCGCTGCCGCGTACGGCGACCACATCTACTGGGAAGCCTAATGCTGCGGAAAGATGATCAGGAAGCCCAGCACCCGATACCAACATATCGCCGCCTGTGCTAAACACCAAGTTGTGACTATCACCGAGCAGAACGACGGGGCTCTGACGCCATGAACCGACAGGAGCTAATCCGCTGGCGTTCTTCTCCTGAATAACAGTGGCTGGTAATGTCTCTTTCGCGACGGATTTATCATCAAGCATCGCCCATAAGTCGCCGTTGATGGTGACATTACTGGTGCTCTGCACATATTTCCTCTTTGGTACCGTCTTAACCCATGGTGATTTCACCACATTCATCGCGATCTGCCGTGCTGCCAGTTGGCATGCCACACTACTCCAGTGGGTATCTTGCTTGCAGAATAAGGGGGCCGCGGCCGTTGCTTTGGCGGCTTTGAATGCAGCCGATAGGTCCAACACCTTCACGCCGTTCTTCGCCAACAACTTATAGAAGCTGGTTTGTGCGGTGTCGAGCACCGCACCTTTCAGACGGCTGTCAAGCATCTCGGGGTATATCTGCGCCTTGGCGGGAACGGGCACCAGCAGCAGATCAATGCCTTTCTTGGCAAGCTGCGCCTTGAAATCCAGAATGGCTGGCAGCGGATCGGCGGCATCAGCGGATGTTGCCTTGCTGACGGCCGCAGCGTTAGCGCCCCAAAATGTGCCGGCGCTGATATACTGCAGTTCCGGGGTAAAGAACAGCCAACCATCATCACCCTTAATGACAGAGGCAGATGAAATCTTGCTCTTAATG
The DNA here is from genome assembly GCA_964519405.1 of uncultured bacterium. Lineage (GTDB taxonomy): Bacteria > Armatimonadota > HRBIN16 > HRBIN16 > HRBIN16. The sequence goes on along the minus strand of CAZFLA010000121.1, from coordinate 9,684 downwards.
ATATCTGATGTCTGATCAGCACCGTTCTGCGCATATGCGGCGGAAGCCGATATGCACAAGGCTGTCAGTGCGGCGATATATTTACAGTTCATATTACTCTCCTCCTGCTGTAGGGCAGACTGCAGCCTCTACTTTAGAACGCCCCAGTATGTATCCAGCATCAGCGCATCGGCATCGTCCAGTTCCACGCGGTTTAGGCCGCCTAGGCGGGCTTCCACCTTAGCCCATGGCTCAAGCTGCAAGCTAACACGAGCTCCTGGTTTTATGCCATTTGCCGATGTCAATTGGTTATCTTTCATACCATATACGAAAACCACGATCTTCTTTGCGCCGAATGTACCGCCATCGGCCTTGATGTCACCAAGCTCAATGGCGATTAAGCAGTCCTTGTATGGAACAGAGCCAGGCTGCGGTGACACCGATACCGCTTTGACCACACCAAATACATGCGTTGGCTGTGAACCCTGTTTGGGTTTGTTCACAGTATTTGACTTCCCGGCCTGCGGCTTTGTTGACGCATTTTTCGGTGCGGCTGCCACTTTCGGCACCGCCGTTTGAGATACCGCCATTGCGCCAGAGGGATTCGCAGCCATCACGGGCGGTACAGCAGGTTGCGGTGCAGCCGTAGGTGTTTGCTGCTGTGCAGGCTGCTGAGCAGCGGCTGCCCCCTTCGGTTCAGGAAGCTTGAATAACTTCCAGTCGCCGGAACTCAGGTCACGCATGGCGAACTCGTAGATGACCACCTTCTTGCCGGCTAGGCGGTCGTTGCCGCGCATCATCTGCTTCATCAGCTCTTGACGCGATGCATAGGCGCCGCCAGCGTTAATGACAACCATATCCACAGGGCACTTCATCTGCAGGCTGAGCTGCTCGCCAAATCCTGCGCTTTCACCCCAGCCCATGGTGCCTAGTGAGTAGATATTGCTGTAGCTGTCACCCATCAGCAGTATCGGTGAGGCCGGATCAGGATACCATAACGACCCATCAGGATTTAGCACCTGTTGTAGCTGCACACTCTGCTTAGGGAAACTCTTACCGCCATCCTCAAGCTTCAACATCGCCGCGATATCACCCTCACCGCTCACACGAATGCGCTTTGTCAGGTAGTTCACGGGTGTATATGAACCAGCCAAACTGTTCTGCTTAAGATGGACGGCCAATGCATCGGCTGTATACTCCATGGCTCCCGGTGCCCAGTGGGTGTCGGTTCTTAGGTGGGTCGGTTCATCACCGCCGTTGCGCGTTTTATACTGCCAAAACAACGGGGTGGTATCAAACACATCAATGCCATGTTCTCGCAGCCGCCGCTCGAACAACTCGTAGCTGTCATTCTGTATCGGCTGGCTCAGCTTGTTGGCCGGCCACGCCAGCATTTCGCTCATGGTCATAGGCTTGCAGGTGACCGGCATCACAACGAGCTTAATGTCCCGCTTTTTTAACTGCTCGTTGAACTGAAGGATCGCCTTAATGGAATCGGGCTGCACAGCCTCGGTGCCGCTGCGTTCGCGTCTTAGCAGCTCCGATGGCTGCAGGAACCCGTGGCCTGTGAGATACTCCACCTCGGGTCGGTAATAGAGCCAACCATTGCGGCCCACAAATACCTGCTCATTACCTGCACCAAGATACTTGGTGAGGAATAGCTGGGCTTTCGGTCGAAGCGTCTGCCCGACGATGGAATCATCTTCCAGCCCGGTTTCATACTCACTGATCTTGCTGACCTGGGGCAGCAATCCCCAAACATCCCAGAATGTTTTGGCGCTTTTTATCTGCTGCCAACTTGGCCCCAACTGCCAAAACTCCACCCATCGGAAGAGCTTCCGCGAAGGTGCCTGTTCGCTGTCGGCTTGATATGTCCTGGCGGCTATGATGTCGGCCCCATTCTGGATAAACCCCTCCGACAGAATGGTCACCAACAGCAGGATGACAAAGAAGACCGGTACACCCTTGGAGAACTGCGTTCGCTTAAGGCTTTTTTCGGCTTCTTCTTCACGGCTGTTTGGCTCGTAAAGAGGAACTACTTCATGCTTATCAGTCATCTCTTTGCCTCCTCCTAGAATATAAAGTATATGAATGGGTTGTATTCTTGTGTGGCGAGAACGCCTAAAGCCAGCCACAGCAGCACAGCGCACAACAGCGCCTTAGGCCATGTCAGCTTCTGTGTGAAGTCCCATGTATCGGGCACTATCCACACTACAGCCGATGACAGCAGCATACAGATCACATAATATGGCTTCAGTATGACCCCGCTCACCAAGCTGACACTAGCCGAATGGCTGCCGAAGCCGAACATCGTAGCCACATAGTGCGCCGATGCTGAAAGATCATGTGAGCGGAAGAACACCCAGGTTATCAGCACCACCACATAGGTAAGCACCACCCGGAATACGACTGGAAACTGGCCGTATGGGCTCTTCTTACCCAGCCGTCGTTCAAACGCCAACATCGAGCCATGAATGGCGCCCCAGATGACATAGTTCCAACTGGCTCCATGCCACAAACCGCCCAGCAGCATGGTGAGGAAGAGATTGACGTATGTCCTGACCTTCCCCTTCCGGTTGCCGCCCAGCGGGATATAGAGGTATTCGCGCAGCCAGGTGCTGAGCGATATATGCCACCTGCGCCAAAACTCGGTGATACTCTGAGATCGGTAGGGGTTATCAAAGTTCCGAGCAAATACAAACCCCAGCATCAATCCCAAGCCGATGGCCATATCGCTGTATCCGCTGAAGTCAAAGTATATCTGGAACGAGTAACCAAAGACGCCAATCCACGAATCGAGTGTGCTGATGTGTCCAGCACCAAACACGGTGTCAGCGACTTTTCCGCAGGGGTTTGCCAGAAGTATCTTTTTGGCCATACCTAAGCTGAAAAAGGCGCACCCTCTGGCGAACTTATCCAGCGTAAGGGTTCGGTTTTCCAACTGATCGGCTAAATAGCTGAACTTCAGAATAGGACCAGCCACAAGATGCGGGAACATGGACACAAAGCAGCTAAAGTCGGTGAAGTTGCGCATCGCCTTGGCATCGCCGCGGTAAACATCAATAATATAGCTTAACGACTGGAAGGTATAGAAGCTAATACCTAAAGGCAGTACCACCCTCATGAAATCGTGTGCCATGTAGTGCGTGAGGCCTAATGCCTGCATCAGCGCGTTGTAGCTATCAACACCGAAGTTGAAATACTTAAAGAAGCCCAACATGGTGAGGTTTGACACAACCGATAGTGTCAGCGCCGTTCGCTGAGTTTTTGTGCGGGCGCCTTTCGGCAGGGGCACGATGTTCTTGTGAGTTGCCCGTATAGGATGCCAGCTATCGGTGGCGATAATCAAGCTGAGCAGCCAGTCAAGGAACGTAGTGCCGAACATAAGGAAGATGAACTTAGGGTTAGCCCATCCGTAGAAAATATAACCTAGGATAATCAACGCGAAGTTGCGCCATCGCTGCGGAGCTTTATACAGCGAATAGATGATGGCCAGCGCTATTGGCAAAAAGTAATAAACAAATATATGGGAACTAAATACCAAAGAGGTTGCCTCGCAATCTTACACTCTCGTGTCTACCGTCGTGGGTAATGCTCTGCACTCTTTATGATGCCCGACTGCAGGCAGTTACTTCAACTTCCAACTGTTTTTTGACAAAAATACGTCCGAGTATACCGGCATCTAGCACAAATAATCCCTCATACTAGCTAGAAGCCGGCATACACAATCACATGGTCAGCGAAGCGGAAGGTAATACAACGGCAACATAGGATCCGCATTCAATGTGTCGGACATATACAACCCCTCTAGCTGCGGATTCGCGGAGTATGGCTCAAGCTGCAGAGTGTAAACATCACCGATTTTGCGCTCTTGCTTCAACTCCTCGCCGCCAAGGATGGCCCATTCCACCACAACAAGCTGCTTTTCCTTACACACTCCGCTTACTACCGACTGCAGCTCATATAGACTGGTCATCAATCCCTCGCGATACGGTTTAATTTCATCCAGCGTCGGCATTTTTGACTGTGAAACGAGTTTTGCACTCAACACAACAGGTGCTGCTTTGGCAGCCGGATGCAGTGCTTTAAAGCTCTCATAGCTGCGAGCGGCTTGCTGCGCGCTGAACTTCTGATTGTAGATCGCCATTCCGCGAACGGCACCTTTCCAGCTGCGCGAACCGCTGGCTTCATCGCCGATAAGCAGCTTCTGACTACTCCAGTTACTGAAGTCGCCTTGAACCAGGTTACTATTGAGACTCAGCCGACCATCAACATAGCACTGCAGTGAGCCAGGAGCGTAGCATATCATGATATGCACCGGTTTGCCTTGCTGGATTTCGGCGAATGGCAGCTCTGGATTGGATCCATTTTCGCCGGTAGCAGGGGTTCGCAATCGCAGCACCAACTGGTTTTTGTCTTGACCAATCGTGAAATTCCGCAGATTGGGGTCAGTAGAGAAAGTGATGATACGAGCTGGACCCGTTTGGTTGACATCATACGATGTAATCTCAGCCTCGATTGTCAGCCGATTCGTGGCTTTGAGGCTGTTCAAAAGAGTTTGTTCAGCACCTAATATATTGAAGTGACCGCCAACTGCCGCCATCGCATAGTTATGGTCGGCATATGCTTTGCCTACCGCTTGGGTATCGCACGCGGTGTTATTCTGCAGTTTACATCCCGCTTTAGCATCTTGCCATACCAATACTGCCGATTTTGCATCTAGCGGCCACACATGAGGTTGAACCGCAGTTTGCAGCGGAGCTATGGTATTTGGCTGTTGTGCCCTATCTTGAACGCCTTTGACATGCAGGCTCACCTGTTTAGTGATGGGTTGGCTGAAACTTAGCTCAACACCGGAACCATCGTGCGATAACACCGCGTTCCTAGAGGTGGTTTTGCCGTTTAGCACGAACTGTGCCTTACCAATAGACACAGGCTCGGAAAACATCAGTTGGATCGCACGATCGCCGCGCAGTGTCACAGACGTCAAGGTGGGTGCAGCAGCGGGCTTAACCACAACCTCACCATAATAGGTCTGATGGGCGGCGGTCATTTCCACTAAATACCGTCCTGGCTTACGATAGGTATGTTTTAACACCGCCGTGCTGCCATTGGTGTTGTTAGTGCCGTCACCGGTTACCCATTTCGCGGCAGCAACCCCCTGAGGAGCCTTGACCTGCACCGTATACGGCGCCTCACCCGAATAACTGCCTAAGGCTAGGTCAACCACCCAGACATCGGGAAACCTATCGCAGCCTGGGTCAAAGCTATACCTGACGGGATTGCCCAATATTTCTAAACTCTTTGGATCGGTAAGGGCGACGAAGATATCATAATCAGCCGTAAAGTGATCGTGCTGCCCCGGTGAGGCTCCAAATGCCAGGAGGCGTCCGTTATTTGACAGCATTGGAAAGTAGATATAGTTGCGGTTGCTGGGCATCCGAGGATCCCTGCGGCCAATCACAGGGCTGATCTTGCCAGTAGCCAATTCGTATTTGTTTACTGGCCCGCCAGCTCCGCCCATCCAGAAGCCCCATTTGCCATCGGCGCTGAAATAGGGCTGACAGCCGTCTACTTCCTCGCCAGACGACACCTTGCGTGTCTGCATATTAAATGGGCTAAATGTCGCAGGATATCCTGTTGTGGCATATGTGCCTTGCGCATTGATAATCCAGCCGTATCCATTTTTCGTTGAGTCAGCTATGCGCGCGTTGCTCATTTTGTTAATGGTGTATTCGCAGCTATAACCATCACCATCTATGTAACGGAAGGTGTCGCTATTTACCCACATCACCGCACGATCTTCGCCGTAAGCGCGAGCGCTGGGCACCAGAACGCGGTCATTGCTGCCATCTGCACTCATAATGTGTAGGGGTGCTGGTTTTAAGGGGTTGTAGTCATCATATCCCTGCAGCCCTTTGGGGTAGCTCAGATACACCACATGCTGACCGTCGGGCGATATGTGGGGGCAGTAATGGTCGCGGTTGGGTTCATTAGCACTGATCTGACGTAAACCTGTGCCATCGAGCTCTATGCGCCATATTCTCCACGAACCCGTGCGGTTTGACTCCCACACGATAAACCCTCTGCCCAGCGATGAAATGGACTGGTAATTACTCGTTGTGGCATTATCGGAATTTGGCGCAGCGACAGACACACTGCATGCGATGGCCATTCCCGCCAATAGTAGGTTAAAGGTAGTACGTTTCATGAGCACCTCATAAATCATGTGCAACATGAGCTCTCTTCGCTGCTCAGCGAAAACATCCTAGTATTCGTAACTGCCTTGCAGCCAGTATGTGGCGGATGGTTGATCGGGTGACGCTCATCTGCATTACTGGTTAGCCAACGCAAGAAGGTAAATGATGCTGTATTTGGATGCAGCCTTCATTTATCGGCCAACTGTCATATATGACGGCTGGTCTTACACTCCGTTACACATGATTAGCATATTGGCCAGATATTTCCCTACCTATTTCGGCAGACACAGCACAATCGGGATGTATTTGGCTCTTTTGGACAGTAACAGACACCCCTACCCGGACGAGGCGGCTTCTCTTTTCAGCCATATCATCAAAACGGCGATGTCTGAGGGGCGTACGCCAGGCACGCGGCTGGCCTGACCAACATTCACAGGGCGAATGCGGCTTAGTTTCTCTTTGGTTTCGTAGCTTAGTGCCGGAATCATGTTGTAGTTAAATTGCTCCGGTATCGGCATCTGCTCCAAGCGCACATGCTGTTTTAGCTGCCGTTGCTGCATACGGATATACCCCTGGTATCTGTTGTTCAGCAGTATCTCGTTAAGTGCATCGCCATCAGTTGGGCAGCTCTCTGGCCACCACGGCTTCAGGTCTTTAACCTCAACCTCTGGGCGGCGCAGCAGCTCCAGCAGTGGGGTGCGGCCATGCACTGGTGCCACGCCCAGCTCTTGCAATTTCGGGTTATCTTGACCGCTGATCCAAACAGACTGAAGCTGCTGTGTGATATCCGCCACAGCATGCAGCTTGGCTTGCCAGCGCTGCGTCCGCGCAAAGTTGAGCAGCCCAATGTCGTGTGCAAGCTCACTCAAGCGCATATCGGCGTTGTCGTGTCGTAAGTTCAACCGGTACTCCGCTCGGCTTGTCAGCATACGATATGGATCTTGAACACCTTTTGTCACGAGGTCATCCACCAGCACGCCGATATAGGCATTTTGACGAGGGATGATCACCGGACTGCACTGCTGCATATATCGCGCGGCATTGATGCCAGCCAACAGACCCTGCGCGGCGGCCTCCTCATACCCCGATGTGCCGTTGATCTGCCCTGCGAAGAACAGACCATCGTGTGCTTTGCTCTGTAAGGTGGGCGTAAGCTGATCGGGAAAGACCATGTCGTATTCGACTGCGTATCCGGCTTTCATGATTTCGGCATGGGCTAAACCGGGCATACTGCGCAGCATCAACTCCTGCACGTCGGCAGGCAGGCTCGTGCTGGCGCCCTGCACATACAGCTCATCACCTTCCCAACTCTCTTGCTCTAAGAAAATGGGGTGAGTGCTTTTATTGGGGAAGCGCACAATTTTATCTTCAATTGACGGACAGTAGCGCGGTCCAACGCCAGTGATATAGCCGCCGAACAAGGAGCTTCTTTCAAGGTTATCCTTAATGATTTGGTGAGTCCGCTCATTGGTCCTCGTCTGCCAACATGGCAAGAGTCGGCCAGCGGTGGGACGGGCATCCAGCTCATGCGAGAAGGGAGGAGCATCTTCATCTGAAGGAATGAGTGTGACTTCGTCCCAATCGATGCTGTGCTTGTTAATCCGTGCTGTGGTACCGGTCTTGAACCGTCCCAGACGCAGACCTAGAGATCGCAGGCTGTCGGACAACCCTCTGGCCGGTGGTTCGCCGTCGCGGCCTTCATCTTTATGCTGATCACCGATCCGCGTCACACCGTTAAGGAACGTGCCCGAGGTCACCACCACAGCCCCGCAAACCACTGTGCTGCCATCGGCAAAGCGCACACGCCACAGGCGGTCGTATGGCTCAACAGCCACCACTTCGGCCCGCATCAGCGTTACACCAGCAGCTAGCAGTACCTCGCGCATCAGCTTTGGGTAGAGGTGCTTATCAACATGCACGCGGAGTGTTTGTATAGCAGGACCTTTGCTTGTGCCCACATAACGCACATGGGTGCAGCACTGATCGGCATTCCAAGCCATCTGCCCGCCTAAGGCATCAATTTCGCGCACAAGCTGCCCTTTGGCTGGGCCGCCAATACTGCAGTTGCACGGCAGATGAGCCGTTCGTTGAAGATCCATAACGGCGGCGGCGGTATGCAGTCCCATACGGGCACTCGCCAGGGCCGCTTCACTGCCGGCGTGCCCTGCACCAACTACGAAAACATCGAAATCCAAATTACACATTACATAGAGTCTAACAGATTCATTACATATGCCTTGGTATGGCCAGCGATCGGTGGATCAGGTGGTCTTGGCAGTCTGAAATCTGCGTCTTTGAGGGAATATCCGGCAATACGGCTCAGCTTCTGTGGGCGCATCAATGGCCGCCGCGACTAAGCATCCTCGAGGCTTTGAGTGATGGTCTGGATGGGCATTATTTCGGCAATGACAGCTCTGCAGAATGAAGCGACATTTATGAATACCTAGATTATTTATGTTGTTACTATATGGTGATCGAATGTAACAAACGAACATTTCAAAATTTAAAGGGAATCACATCAAAATCTGGTAAATATAAAGTTATGGTTGTGGTTCGCTGGCATATGCTCACGCACCCCGATCATCCCCGTGCAAAGGGATGGATTCTATCATTAATCAACATTACAAGAGAGAGGTCATTCTAAATGAGCAATAAGCCATTTGTATTCGCAGTGGCTGCCATCTGTGCAATGAATCTCGCATCTGGCCTAAAAGCCGCTGAAATAGCAGTATCTTCCGCGGGATCTATTGCCAGTGCTATATCGAAGGCTGCGGCCGGAGATACGATTTACATCGATAAGGCGAACTACCTTGAGATCGGTGACAGCAACATTGCTATTCTAACTGTTCCTAAAAATCTTACGTTCCGCGGCATGGGCAAAGATGCGACCACAGTTCAGTGCTACTTCAAGATTGTTGGCGCAGCACCTGGTGGCGAAGTTGGAAGCTATCAATTCGCTACTCAAGCAGATGTCGATTCATGGGGTGGCGCTAATAGCATCACCAAAACACTGACCGCCGATGGCATGCAGATGGCTATCACTGGCGGTGACCCCTACATCACCGGCCCAGCTCGCAACCTCGGAAACTCTGCACTTACCGCTAAGATCCGTGTTTTTAGCGAAGTCGGTGGAGACGCCGAATTCTTCTATTACGGAACTCCTGGTGGTGTACAGGGCGGACACGAAGCCCATTTCAATATTCCAGCTAATACTTGGTCAGAGATCAACGTTGCACTTCCAGCACTAGGAACCGCTGGTGGTGTACGTTTTGACCCACCAGGTGAGTCTGGTAAATGTATCGTCAGTTGGATTAAGTTCACTGGCGCAGCATCATCTGGCCCAGACAATGTGACCTTCAAAGACATGACACTTGACGGTGGTTGTTTACCAAGCGGTGGCCCACGTATGGGTTCTCACTTGATTGAATCATCTGACGCCGCAATTACCCTGACCAATGTCCGCCTGCAGAAGGCTGGCGCTAACGGCATCAGCTTCACCCGCGGC
>CAZFLA010000120.1:5266-10723 GCA_964519405.1 uncultured bacterium | reverse complement strand
CAACACTATACTGCGTGTTGTAATGACCAAACCATTCGTATTTCAATGATAATTTAAATCCTAACAACACGAACAGAAATCCGATATACATAAATATCGTCCAATATGGCATCTCATCAACCATTACACTTACAAAAAAACACACACAATCCCCGAATATCAGGATTTTCATGCTTTTCAATATGCTATGCTCTTTTTCATGATATCCAGCAATTTCTTTATAGTTATCGATCATTTTAATAAAATGTTTCAGAGTTTCACTGTAGAATATCGAACAAGCTATTTTGGCTTGATACCATCGAAATGGGATTTGAAGTATATACATCACGCAAATAACACTAAAAACATATCTGCCTAAAGGAGCACCATATATAGCACCAAAACTCAAAAACAACGGGTAATACACTTGCGTAAGCTGCAGATGCCAATTCGCTTTCAACATACACTTTCTCCCATAACGAGACGTATGGAGAGTAGTTACTCCATACTGTCATTAAAGTAGGCTAAAGCTGTGGCCAGATAAGGTTATTACCAGATTCAATACTATAGTTTTTGCTGTATTGTTCTGTATAATGCTTCATCAATCCGCCAGGCACACGCATCATTGCGTCTGCCGTCAAGCCATCATGCGGCACGTTATCACATATGGTAAGATCATACAACCTTTTTCGCGCACACGCAACAAGCGTTAATGGAGTATCATACCGAGTTACTATCGAATTTTAGTTTCAAGAAGATTCTGCAGATCACACGTGCGGTGACCAACACAATCACATATGTTGATAACACACAAACGATTGTGCATTGGTTATTTAAGAACTTCTTCATTGCCTCGGGAATAGCCGTGTTGACATGAATTATCAGAGCCGATATTGCTGTAAACAAGAATGTCATCACAGCAATAAACGATATTCTGGTCGCTCCGAATAGTAGATACTTAGAATTGTAGTCACCCAGGCTGCGTTTGAGGAACATCATATCATCGTCGCTAGGAAATACATGCAGCCTGAAATCCCGCTCGAAATTATACCTACAGCCAATTCTACCATGCAAAACGTAATACCGCCTGTGATTTATCGAGGATACCCGCAGTACCTGACACACAAAACGTTAATCCAGTTGTGTTGCTCCCTGGCGTGTAGGTATAATGTATTATACCTACACGCCAGGGAGTCAATGTCACATGAGTTCCATAGTGCAGCAAAAGGTCGGAGATAAGATATATCTCTACGAGTCAGTCTCCTACCGTAACGAAGAAGGAAAACCTCGAAATAGACGGATACCAATAGGAAAAGTCGATCCAGTCACTGGACACCCGATATACAAGCCGGAATACCTTGCTCGCATGGCGGATATGGGAACCCCTATCGACACATCGGCTACAGACAAAGTGTTTACCATGGCGGACATCCGTGCCTCGACCATTAAGGATTATGGCGCATCTTATCTACTCAACAAGATTGCCGACCGCACAGGACTTCTTGATACCCTTCAATACATAATGCCTAAATTCTGGCAAGAGATATTCATGCTGGCATGTTATCTGATATCCTCTGGTGATCCGTTCCTCTACTGTGAAGACTGGATTAACAGGACAGAATGCCTGCCTGTCGGTAGTATGTCATCTCAGCGTATAAGCGAGCTGCTGATGGCAGTTACCCCTGACGAGAGGGTGAGATTCTACCAGTCATGGTGTCGACTCCGAAGCGAGCAGGAATACCTTGCTCTTGACATTACGTCGACTTCGTCCTATTCCAACCTGATAGACGATGTAGAATGGGGATATAACAGGGACAAGGAACATCTTCCCCAGATAAACATCTGTATGTTGATGGGTGAGAAGTCAAGGCTGCCGATATACCAAACCGTCTACAGTGGCAGTCTCAAGGACGTCAGCACGCTAAAAACCACCATTGCTAAGTTGAATGCCATCTCCGAAGGCAAACCGACCCTGATTGTCATGGACAAAGGTTTCTTTAGCACATACAACATCAATTCCATGTTGGATGATCCAGGTAGAGTGCGCTTTATCATCGCAGTCCCATTCACCTCCAACTTCGCCAAGAAGCAAGTCGAGAGTGAGAGGCATGACATTGATAGACTGCAGAATACTATCGTAACAGGCGGGGACTCCATTCGGGCAGTGGCCAAACTGCGTTCATGGAACAAGCAGCATAAACTCTATTCCCATGTTTTCTATAATGCGCTGAAAGGCATGAAACAAAGGGAGGAACTGTATGCACACGTCACCGTACTGAAAGAGCGGGCTGAAGCGAATCCGTCCGCTGTCATAGAAGATGACAACTATAAAAGATACCTCATTATACGCAAGTCGGAAAAGGAGCCATCTGGACACACCATCACCATACGAGAAGATGTCATCAGCAAGGAACTCGAACATGCGGGCTGGATGGTGGTGATTAGCAATGACATCTCAGATGTCAAAGAGGCGATATCCATTTATCGTGAGAAGGATGTTGTGGAAAAGGGCTTTCATCGTCTTAAGAACAGCCTTGATCTCGGCAGGCTCAGGGTCCACCAGGATGACAGTATGCAGAACAAAGTGTTCATCAGCTTTATTGCGCTGATTCTGTTGTCACACATCCACAAGGTGATGCTGGATCAGGGGCTGTATAAACACATGACGATGAAGAAATTGCTAATGACACTAAGTAAGCTGCGCATACAGGAAATTAATGGCACTCGAATACTGTTCCCTTTGACTAAACTGCAAAAAGACATCTACAAGGCGTTTGGTGTCGAAGAACCTGTGTAGGTATAATTTACCCGGGATTTCAGGATGCAGATTACCGACCCATTTCGGTAAGATGTTTAAATACACGCCACCAGTCATGATCAACCGAGCGCATACATAAACAGCGATTATTACGAATGCTTGAATAACATCGCTAGATAAACTGGTTGGCCAGTTCGCTGGCAGATAGTGACGCAACACCGGGTATATACGAGTTCCTTCGTATATCAGTAATGTGCCCAATACGATGTCGACAAGCCCCATCAATTTTTTCATATGACTACCGTCTTGTTCCTTTAGTGTTTTAATCTCAGCACTGATCTGCTGTTCTGTATTGATTCGACATGATTTACTGGTCATACCAGTGTTCGCCCATCAGCACCAACCGGTAACTGTCACCACCCGAGCTACCGCCGCCGAAGGTTGCCAGCGCCTCGCTTTGGCAGTTTAGTCCGCCAGGCATGCGCATCATTGCGTCTGCCGTCAAACCATCACTGCGGCACGTTACCACATATGATAAAATCATACATGTCTTTCAGCGAATACGCAATCGGCTTCGGATATGCCGTTGATACAGCAGCCCATGTAACGAGTTGCAGCCACCGTTTTTCAAATACCCCCTGTATTCCCACCCATATCACACCAATGTGATGTAAACTAATCACTGTATACGGTCACACAGCAACACCCAAGTGCCTATGTATACGCATGTAACACATGGTTATCTGTTGTATTCAAAGTTCGGAGGGTATTTATGCGGCATTCGGTTACGTCAATATTAAAAAAGGCTTCGATGGCGAGTTGCGTCGCTATGTTAACATCGCTTTGCTATGCTCAAGGAGGCACGCTGGATCTTTGGGGGAGGCGGATTTTGCCCCCTGGTGAGCTGACAGGATTTTCCCAGATCCATTCAAATGTCACTGAAACCATCGGAATCAAACGCGATGGCAGCATTCAAACATGGGGATTGTATGAGATGGGATCTCCGAAACATCCCGTTGATACTTCAGATTTAATAACCGTCAGACAGGAACAAGGAATTTACTTCGGCCTTAAAAAAGACGGAACACTTGTGATGTGGGGCAATGCCAACGTTAGCCACCTGCCAACCGAAATGCTGACTGCAAAATACAAATCGGTAGCAACCGGTTTTTCATATGCTGCATTAATCAGGCAAGATGGTCACGTCGATTGCCTTCAAGGAGACTGGCATCTGTTGGATTACCAACCCCCAGAACCAAACTCCGATTTTACCGATGTTCAAGTTGGGTCGAATTCGTTCATTGGCCTTAAACATGATGGCACTATCGTCTGCTGGGGTGATAATGCAGCCGGCCAATGCAATGTTCCTGAACCAAATAAAGACTTTGTTGCGGTCACCATGGGATCTGATTTTGCGGCTGGGATAAAGAAGGATGGCTCAGTGGTTTGCTGGGGAAACAATCAATATGGGCAATGTGATGTTCCACAGCCAAACTCAGGTTTTGTTGCTCTTTCAGGCGGCTACAGCCACATCGCAGCCATAAAGCATGATGGCTCTGTGGTGTGCTGGGGAAACGATCAATATGGGCAATGTGATGTTGCTACACCAAATAGTGATTGGTGTCAGGTAAGTGCCAATTCCAACTGTACATATGGGCTCAAACGCGATGGCACCCTCATGATGTGGGGCAAAGACGAGTATCAGCTTCCATGCGCGAATAAAAACTTCGTCAGTGTTTCGCTAGGTATGTTTCCTGTGATGCTGAACAGTGACGGCCAAGTAGTGATGTTCCCAACATACGGATATAGTGCTCTTCCACCATTTCCAAACAACTCAGATATAGTCGCCGTCTCATCTGGGTATTCGTGTATAGCAGGATTAAAAAAAGACGGATCGATTACTGGTATTAGGTTAAATCCTATCGGCACCTTCAGTTTTCCTAAACCGAGTGTTAGTTATACGGCTATCGCGTGTGGCGCACAGCGTATACTGGCATTGAAAGAAGACGGAACAATCGATCAGCTATATATGCAAGGTGCCTATCCATCTGATCTACCGTTCGCTAATAGCAATATCGCCGCGATATCAACTTGCGGTGAACATAATGCATTATTAAGAAAAGATGGTTCCATCGTTGTATGGGGTGGAGCACCTGCAGAAAATGCTGTTCCAGAACCAAACACTGATTTTATCGCGGTGAGGACGGGCGATTTCCACACGTTGGGCATTAAACGTGATGGTTCCATAGTCGTCTGGCCAAAAGGATCGCCGCTTGATAATATTCCCTCCCCGAATACTGATTTTGTTGATGCTGTTATTGGTTTCGAGGGCTGCATCGCCAAAAAACGCGACGGATCGATTGTCGCATGGGGTTGGAGCACCAACGATTTTCTTAAATTGCCGCATGGCAGTCAAGGAATCATTGCCTTTAGTGCTGATAAAAACACCTACGCCGTGATCCGTGAAACCCATGATATCGCAGGGCAGATTCAATTAAGCGACTACAATGGTGATATCAAGTCACCTCAAGTCTCGTTGAGAATCGCCAGTGCAACAAATCCAGATGTCAGCGAATGCCTTAGCGTGATTCCTTTTGCTGATGGTCACTTCACCACATCGTCATTCATCAAGCCGCCATACAATGTCCAGGTGTTTGGATCGCACTTCCTATCAACCAAGCTCACAGGCGTTGATCCTTCGCAAAGCTTAAATGCGGCGC
>CAZFLA010000120.1:0-5256 GCA_964519405.1 uncultured bacterium | reverse complement strand
CGCGGATGGCGACGCGGATGGCGACGCGGATGGCGACGCTGATGGTGATGGGCATATTAACCTCTTCGACTATGTTAAGCTGGATGCATCCTTCAATTCCAGCGATCCCATGGCCGACCTCGATGGTGATGGCCAAGTTAACCTATTTGACTATGTCATCATCGACCGCAGCTTCGGAGCTCAAGCTCAGTAACCAGCTATACACCTGCCCTGGGCTACCCAGGGCAGCCTCACTAATCCTCTTTGTCTGACAGATAACCAATACACAATTAAGACTGTTGGGGTGAATTCGTGTAGATCCGCACGGAAGACTGACTGCGAAAACTTGAGAAGAATTTATAAAAGAGAGGGGTAAAGTGGTCGGGGTGACAGGATTCGAACCTGCGACATCTTGCTCCCAAAGCAAGCGCTCTACCAAGCTGAGCTACACCCCGTAATCGACCTCAAATAGTATACACAATATTTACATATTGTGCCAGTGCCGTTGGACTATTTCCGTTTTATTTTAACAATCTGCGGTTTATTTTCCGCATCGGACTGCGCCTTCAATGCGGCACGTTCCTGAAGCCACACTTGATACATCCACAAAACCGCGGCGGTACAGATGCATATATCAGCGACGTTGAACACGGGCCATATCTGGAAATCGAAGAAGTCCACTACGTATCCCAACCGAATTCTATCGATAAGGTTACCGATGCTTCCGCCAATCACCAGGCCTAACGCCCATTTCTCTAGGGTAACAAGCTGTTTACGCTGAAAAGCCCACCACATCGCCCAACCTATGAGGATGATGGTGATCATCGCAATCGCCATGCCACTGCCTTGCATCATACCGAAGGCCACTCCTCGGTTTCGTACATAAGTCAGCGTAAATATGCCGTCTACCAGGCGAATTTCTCGTATGGGCAACAGATAACGTGTTGCCCAGTATTTGCTGCACTGGTCGGCAATCAGCGCCAGTGCAGCGATTATCAGGAAGCTGTAGCGCTTCAACTACGACAGCGCATCAGCGCATCGGCCGCACACATCAGCATGCGCAGGATTTACGCCGATATCCGACTTAATCAGCCAACAACGCGGGCACTTTTCACCCGACGCTTTACCGACTGCTGCGGTCAGCTCGGTGCCTTCAGTTACCTCAACCTCAGCGACCATGAACAGATCAGGCAGCATAGATCGGAATTCACTGATGGCATCGATGGTGTCTGCTGTTGCTTTTACGCTGACAGTAGCCTCTTGGCTTCGCTTGATTTCCCCGCTCTGGCGGAAGTCCTCAATGGCTTTGTTTACCACTTCACGCAGTTCCATCACCGCAGCCCACTTCTCCACAACGGCCTTATCGGCTTCGGCAAAGTCCTGGCACTCCAACACGCTTAACAACACACTTTGTTGTTTGTTAGGCAGTGTTAGGCTCTGCCATATCTCTTCAGCGGTATGCGAAAGAATTGGTGCCAACACCTGAGCCAGGCGCTTACATGTCTCCACCAAGACAGTCTGTGCACTACGTCGATCTTTGCTGTCTGCTTTTGATGCATACAGGCGATCTTTAAGCACATCCAGGTAGAACCCGCTTAAGTCCTGGGTGCAGAAGAGATGAATTTCTTGATAGAGCTTATTGAACTCATACTCATCAAAATACATCCGACAGTTGTTCATTACCTGTCGTAATCGAGCAAGAGCCCAACGATCGAGTGGATGCAGCTCATCTTCTGCAACCGCTTGGCTTTCAGCATCGAAGTCGCTGATGTTGCCAAGGATAAATCGAGCTGTGTTCCTTATCCTTCGGAAACTGTCTGCTATGCGATCCAACACGTCGTAGCTAAGGCGAACATCCTCTTGGTAGTTCACGCTGGCTACCCACAGACGCAACACATCAGCGCCGTATTTGGCTACAACTTCCGATGGAAGTATCACGTTACCCAGTGATTTATGCATTGGGTGGCCTTGACCATCCAGCATCCATCCATTAGTAATGACCGTCTTGTATGGAGCAGATCCCTTGGTTGCCTGAGCAACCATCAGGCTGGAGTTGAACCACCCGCGGTGCTGGTCGTTTCCTTCTAGGTAAACATCAGCCGGCCAGTGCAGCTCATCTCTTCCTTCGAGCACTGCTCTGTTGGTGGAGCCGCTATCGAACCACACATCAAGGATGTCAGTCTCTTTTTCGAAGTTAGTTCCGCCGCACTTCGCGCATTTCTGCCCTTCTCGTAAGAAATACGTCGCTGGCTGCTCATACCAAATATCTGCATTAGCGGCTTCAACCTTATCAGCCACATCAGCGATGATCTTGGCGTCGAGCAGCACCTCGCCGCAGTCGGCGCAGTGAAATGCTGGGATGTTCACACCCCAACTGCGCTGTCGGCTTAAGCACCAGTCAGGTCTGCCCTGAACCATGCTTGTGATTCTGTTGATACTCTGAGCGGGATACCACTTCACATCATTGATGCTCTGAACGCACTTTTCGCGATGACCATCATGATCGATGTTCATAAACCACTGAGTTGTGGCCCTAAAGATCAGTTCATTGCGGCATCTCCAGCAGTTTGGATACTGGTGGTCAAACGGAGTGTGATTAAGCAGAGCGCCTACTTCCCGCAGCCACTCCATCACAGCGCCATTAGCTTCTTTGATGTGCAGGCCCGCCAGCCGCTCCCCTACCGTCTGGTTGTAGTGACCAGAGGCATCAACGGGGCAATAAGCATCGAGACCATATCGCTTACCTGTGTTAAAGTCGTCTTCACCATGCCCAGGAGCGGTGTGCACCACACCAGTTCCGTCGGTCATCGTGACATAGTCAGCCAACACCACCGGCGACTCGCGGTCGTATAACGGATGTTTGAAGACCATACCAGCAAGATCACGTCCTGTGTGCTTGCGTACGACCTCATGCCAGTCAAATCCGCAGATATCCATCACACTGTCGATCAGTGCAGTGGCCATCAAAAGGGTGCCTGCGCTGCACTTCACCCAAGAATATTCTTCATCGGGATGAACTGCCACAGCCAGGTTTGCAGGGATCGTCCAAGGGGTTGTTGTCCATATCACCACGTGCGGATCAACCAGACCTTCGGCTAGTTTGTTGGTGTCATTCATCAACGGGAACTTCACCATGATACTGTGCGATGTGTGCTGATGATACTCAACTTCAGCATCGGCTAGAGCGGTTTCGCACACAGGACACCACAATACAGGCTTTAGCCCTCGATATATGAAGCCCTTCTCCACCATTTCGCCGAACACACGCACGATTGTGGCCTCAAAGTGAGGTTTCATAGTAAGGTATGGATTGTCCCAATCACCGCCGATACCAAGCCGCTGGAACTGTGCTTTTTGTTTCTCCACATATTCGGCAGCATAACTCCGACATCTTTTACGCAAAGTGACTTTGTCAGGTTTCTGCTTTTTGGCACGGAACTCCTTAGTCACTTCATTTTCAATCGGCATACCGTGGTTGTCCCAACCTGGTACATATGGCGCGCTAAATCCGCGCAGGGTTTTATACTTGATAATAAAATCCTTAAGGATTTTGTTCAGTGCATGCCCCATATGGATGTTTCCGTTGGAATACGGAGGACCGTCATGCAGCACAAACACGCCGTTAGCACGGTTCTGTTCTACTGCTTTCTTGATGATGTCTTGATCTTCCCAAAACTGCTGCCAGACTGGTTCTCGTTTGACGAGGTCTGCGCGCATCGGGAAGTCAGTCTTGGGTAAGTTGAGTGTCTTATTTAAATCCATCAATTGCCTCTATCTTATATCAATCGGCGCTTTCGCCGATTTCACGCATAAAATCATGTAAGGCCTGTTGCCATGGCCTTGGTTCTGGAACACCTGTCTGTGCTAGCCGTGAGGTGTTCAGTGCAGAATACGCTGGTCTTCGTGTTGGTGATGGGAACTCTGTATGATTAATGGGCTCGACAGGCACATCAAGTCCGGCTTGCCGAAACACCTCTACAGCTAGTCCATGCCAACTGGTTACACCTGAGTTCACTGTATGGTATGTGCCATATGGAGCTTCACTCATCAGCAGATGAGTTATCCACGATGCGAGATCTCTAGTGAACGTCGGGCATCCCAGTTGATCAGCCACCACCCTATGTTGTTTTCCTGCACGATGTGCATTCAACATCGTTCTGGGAAAACTCTTGCCTTGTGCTCCAAATAACCAAGCCGTTCGGCAGATGTAATGCTCAGGGCACGCTTCACGCACCCACTGTTCGCCGGCCCATTTGCTGGCACCATATGCTCCCAATGGATTCGCCGATTCATGCTCACGGTATGGGTGATCTGTATCGCCATCATACACGAAGTCCGTACTAATGTATATAATCGGAATACAGTAGCGGTGACATACCGATGCCACCGCGCCAGCTCCAAATGCATTTACGTGAAAGGCCAAATCTGGGTTACGCTCACAGCCGTCGACATCCGTGTATGCAGCCGTCAGCACGGCAGCATCACAGCCCTTCAAAACATCCATCACCGACTTGGTATCGGTGATATCTACTGGGTGCTCTGCACTGGTTTTGTCAGCAGCTATAGTTTCACAGTCAAGCAGCTTAAACGCTTCGACAACGTCCTTGCCAAGCATGCCTTCACCGCCGATTACAGCGATGCGATTGTAAGCCAATCGGTGCCTCCAAGTAAACGAGATAAATCCACAGTTTCCATTATATCAGTGCCAATGGCTCCATGCTTGCGTTCAACATTACCAATAGGTATATACATATGTATTACTGCCACTCGCTGGCCTTCCTAGTGGCAAACATCGATTTGACATGGCATATCTGGTAGCGTAAGATGATGATGGGGTTTATCACCACACTCACATAATAATTGGAGGTAAGTTGTGGCATCTGTCACCCTACGTAACCTATGTAAGACGTTTAAAACCGTCAAAGCTGTGAATGATCTCAACCTAGAGATCAATGACAAAGAGTTTCTTGTTCTCGTTGGACCATCAGGATGCGGTAAAACCACTGCGCTTCGCATGATTGCCGGTCTCGAAGAGACAACCAGCGGCTCCATCTTGATTGGCGATTCCGACGTTACCGATGTCGCCCCTAAAGATCGCGATATCGCAATGGTATTCCAGAACTACGCTCTCTATCCTCATATGTCTGTATATGAAAACATGGCATTTGCACTGCGCATGCGCAAGTTCCCTAAAGATCAGATAGCAAACCGCGTTCAAGAGTCAGCTAAGCTTCTCGGGCTAGAGAACCTGCTTGACCGCAAACCGAAGCAACTATC
>CAZFLA010000119.1:2125-10744 GCA_964519405.1 uncultured bacterium | reverse complement strand
TCTCCTCTAGTTATCTGTTTTAAAGCCAGCCGTGCTGGATCATACCTTCAGCGATTTGAATACCATTGAGTGCTGCACCCTTTAGTAACTGGTCACCGCTGACAAATAGATCGACCGACTTGCTGTTGCTTACATCATGGCGGATACGTCCAACTAACACATCGTACTGGCCGCTGGCTTCCTGCGGCATCGGGAAGTGATTCGCTGCGGCGTCGTCAACAACCACAACACCTGCAGATTCTGCGATCAGAGCACGAATCTCTTCAACGCTTGGACGCTCATTTTCGAACTCAATATTGATACTTTCAGAGTGCGCTCTAAGGATAGGAACTCTGACGCAAGTAGCTGTCACGGCCATGTCGGGCACATGCAGGATTTTCTGCGTTTCCTTAACCATCTTCCACTCTTCTTCGTTGTAGCCAAGCTCGTTAATCTTTGTATTATGGCTAAACAAATTAAATGCTATCTGATGTGGGAAGACCTTAGGTTGAATCTCATCACCCTTAAGGTAGCTCTCTGTCTGGTTCACTAACTCTTCCATACCGGCTGCACCAGCTCCACTAGTGCTTTGATATGTGCTAACCACTATTCGTTTAACAGGCCACTTTGCATGGATCGGGCCAACAGCCATCAGCATGATGATTGTGGAACAGTTTGGATTAGCAATGATGCCTTCATTTACTTTAGCATCTTCGATGTTGATTTCTGGAACAATCAATGGCACTTTAGGATCCATACGGTAGGCTGAGCTGTTATCGATCACTATAGCACCAGCGGCCGCTGCTGCAGGCGCAAATTCAAGCGATCTACCACCACCGGCAGAAAAGAACGCGATGTCGACTCCTGCGAAGCTGTCCTTTGTTGTCTCTTCAACAACAATCTGCTGACCTTCAAACTCCAGTGTCTTACCTGCACTTCGTGAGCTTGCTAACAGTCGAAGCTTTCCAAGCGGAAACTTCCTATCTGTAAGTAATTTAAGGAACTCGATGCCAACAGCACCGGTTGCTCCCACTACGGCGACATTGTAGGTTTTTGCCATATCCAGATACCTTCTCTCGTGCGCATTAATGTTGGTTTTTGTAATACATTTTAACATAAATGAGCTAGGAGGTTAAATTCTTCCTTACGAGTATATGGCATCGATAATACTGTATACGATCATGCTAAAACAATATCTGTATTGAATCCCGCATCAAAGAACTGTACATTATCATTATGGCTATGATGAATTTACAGACTGATTTTATATTTAGTGACCCCGAACTCAAGCGTATATCTGATAAATATCTAGATGGCAATAGGCTTGATGCATCAGACGGCGTCGCGTTATTTAACACGAACGACATTAACGGGCTTGCCCAGTTAGCTAACTATGACCGCGAAAAGCGTCATGGTGCTGATACCTATTTTGTACGTAACTTGCATATTAACTACACCAATGTCTGCATGAATGGATGCAGATTTTGCAGTTTCCACTCACGCGTTAATGGCCCTACACCTTACACACTTGACTATGATGCCATCATCAATCGTATAGCTCGATATCACTCTGAACGTATTACCGAAGTGCATATTGTGGGCGGTATAAATGGTGCATTGCCGTATGAATATTACATCGGTCTGCTCGATACGGTCAAAAGCCAACTTCCGAACTGTCACATCAAGGCCTTTACGGCTGTAGAGCTGCAGCACATTGCTGATATTTCGGGACAACCATTACCAGATGTATTAAGTGAACTAAAAAGTCATGGACTGGAAAGCGTCCCTGGCGGAGGCGTTGAAGTAGCCAACAAGCGCATTCATGATGGCTTGTTCCCTCGAAAACTGACAGCAGAAGCGTGGCGCGAGGTTAGTAAATGCGTTGCCGAAGCAGGGCTTACCCAATACGCCACGATGCTTTACGGGCATATTGAGACCATTGAAGAGCGTGTTGACCACCTGCTATTCCTGCGTGACTTACAGGATGAGTGCAGTCATTTCGTCACTTTCACTCCGCTTGCATTCCATCCAGAAGACACCTTGCTGTCGCACTTGCCTCATACATCGGCCTTGGATGATCTCAAAGTCATAGCCGTCAGCAGGTTGATGCTTGATAATATCCCCCATATCAAAACATTCTGGGTTATGAACACGCCGAAAATCAGTCAGACGGCTTTATGGTATGGCGCAGATGATATGGACGGTACTGTATTGCGCTATGAAATCACCTATGCAGACGACAAACCGCAAGATAGTAACCAAGGTATTACCTATAGGCAAATGCTTCAACTAATCCGTGAGACTGGACGTGTACCTATCGAACGAGACAGTTTTTACAACTCCCTTCCACTAGACGAGGAGATAACAATTGACGAGACGAGAACTCATAAAACTAATGGCAGCGTCTCCGCTGCTGTTCACCAAATATGCTCAAGCCGAGATCGGTGATGGCGTGAAGCTTCCGACGAGTAGTAAAGGTATTGGATGCCCTGCACTTATTCGCGGCACCGGCGGTTCGCGATGTCTGTCACTGACTTTTGATGACGGCCCAGAACCGATATTAACACCTCGACTGCTTAGCATATTGCGAGCTCTCAATGTCAAAGCGACTTTTTTTGTGATTGGTGAAAAAGTTGATAAACATCCCGACATAGTGCGCCAAATGGTGGATGAAGGGCATGAAGTGGAGAACCACAGCTATTACCATCTGCGTATGGCGCGAATACCAAATGACATGGTTTCGTGGGAGATTCAGCAAGGAGCCTTAGCTATCGAACGAGTGACCGGCAGACGTCCGCAGTTTTTGCGCCCACCTGGCGGCGAATACTCATCGTCTGTTGCGAAAGCTTGTTCGCAGAATAAAAGTATATTGGCGTTATGGAGTCAGGATCCAGCGGACTACGAAGCGCCCTCGCCCGATGTTATTACCAACAGATTGCTGCAAACTACAAGAAGTGGCGGAGTGATTTTACTTCACGAAAAAGTGCGGCCAACCATGCAGTCGGTACCTCAGTTCGTTGCTGCCGCACGAGCAAGAGGATACCATTTTATAAAACTTAGTGAGATGTGGAAAGCGCGAAGCTAGTGTTTGCGCTTCTTCGTCTCGTCTTCAGCGTCGCGTTCAGCTTCAAGGTCAACTAACGCTTGGTATGGATTGCGCTCTACCTCTTCGCGTTCGTTTTCGTTGTAGTCCTTGATACGCCTTTTTAAGCGCTTGATCATGTCTGCCGATTGCCAAGCAAGTATCACAATAACTATTGCGCCAAACACATATATAAAATTCGCAAGATGCTCCATGTCAACCGCCTATCATCATCAGTATGCATCTACATTGTATTACTAACTGCCCTGGAACATCACCAGAAGGAAGTTGCTTTTATTTCGTATATTCATTCATAATTATGATATATTCGCCTGCCATGGCATGTTCGTACTGGCTTGTCTACCAAATGATGGATCGTGTTCTCCTACCTAAGGAGGAAATGAAATGGCAAATTCCAACGGCTCCTATAACAAACCTAGAAAGCGTCATTTTTATGATGCGCTAAATCTAGCTTTTCTCCTTATTTGCGTTACGGTAGTAACGGCTATACCTCAAAACGCGCCTATAACCACATCATCAGACACGGTTCTCGCTCATAGCGGATTTAATGTCGATGATGAAGGCTGGAAGGTTGTGGATGTTCCAGACAATGGGCCATACAACAATATCTCCAACCCAATATCGCCAACATATCAAGCCGAGGCGGGCAACCCAGGAGGATGTGTATCATCAACAGACCCCAATGGTGTTACTTTCTATTGGCAAGCTCCCTCTGCATTCCTCGGCAACAAGCTGGCTGCATATGGTGGTTCGCTCACTTTCGATCTGCGAACTGAAGGCGGAAGCATCTGGTACGATGCGGATGTGGTGCTCATCGGCGGAGGTAAGGTTCTGGTCTATGATATCCCTGAAGACCCCACAGCGACATGGGCTAACTACCGAGTAACCCTGCGAGAAGGCGATTGGAAGATCAGCTTCCTTAACGGCGAAACTGCAGCCGCTAGTGATATGCAGGCTGTGCTTTCAGACTTGACTATGCTGCTGATTAGGGGTGAATACTGGTGGGGTGGAGACTACTGTTTACTGGACAACGTCGACTTGATCCAACCCGGTGAGCTCACTTCGTTGAATGTGTCGCTTGATGCAGGTACAAGCTACCGCGGAGCGCTTAGCGGCATCAAGCTGAATTACAATCTCACTGGAGCTGGTTCCTACCATGGTCTCTTAACACCCGATGCTGAAGGTAAAGCTGCCATAAACACAGTAATACCAGGAACATACACCCTGACACTTACTGGCAGTCCATGGCTGAGAAGAGTGATTACGGGAATTCAAGTAGGTTCAGGAAGCACCATTAATGTATCTTTATGCAGCGGAGACGCCGATGGTGATGGTCAGGTGAACCTGTTTGACATGGTGGTGCTTGACATAGCATTTGGGTCATCAGACGCCATGGCAGACCTAGATGGAGATGGTCATGTAAACCTCTTCGACTATGTGGTCATCGACATGAACTTCGGTGCCAAAGCAGATTAACAGAAACTATACACACCGATAGACAAGCCATCTGCTTGTTTATCGGTGTGTGATTTGAATACTTTAGTTAACGTTGTTGCAGAGGCTGGGCATATACACCTAGGTTGTTGCCAACAAAGCGTTCGCGTCCTGGTAATGATGCTCCCTTGAAATCACCCCAACCCACAGGACTGTTCATCACAACAGGTTTACCGTCATTCCCCATTTTTACCATGGTGGTCGACCCGCCGCCATCTAGGTTTAATGCTTGATAAGCACCAAGCTTACTCAGCCAGTCAGCCATCTCTTGCGTAGTGGAACCTTCGCTGTATCCACGCTGACGGCCATCAATCACGATCATATACATATAGCGACCGTCCTTAGATAGTCCCACACCTGTTCGAGGTTGCAAGGTTACATCACCCTCAAGTGATTGCCCGTCTTTCAACACAATAAAAGAACCGCTGATTGCAGTCCATACACCCTTTGGTAAAGTCCAAACAAGTGTGTAAATTCCCTTTGCGTAGGATCGCACCAGTCAGAATTTGACTAAGGCCATGCTTCTCTTGTAAGGTTAATTGCCAAAACAACCTAAGGAGAAGAAGCATGGCCGGTTATGATTTTACCCTGAATGAGGAAGACTTGACAGGTCTTTTTTTGAACCAAGATTCTGCAGTTGCCAGTTTACTGAGTAAAATACTCAATCAAGTTCTGGAAGCCCAGGTTAATGACCAACTTAAAGCTGAGCCCTATGAGCGTAGTGATGAGCGCAAGGGATATCGCAACGGATCACGCAGTCGCAGTTTAATAACACGATCTGGCATTCTGGACCTGCAGGTGCCACGTGTTCGAAACTGCAGCTTTACAACCGAGATGTTTGAACGCTACCAACGAAGTGAGCAGGCTATGGTCATGGCTATGGTAGAGATGGTAATCAATGGCGTATCGACCCGTAAAGTAGATCACATCGTTCAAGAGTTGTGTGGTTCTAGTATCTCCAAAAGCCAGGTATCTGAGCTGTGTAAGATGCTCGATCCAATTGTTGCTGAGTGGAGAAATCGCCCTATCGACACCCAGGCCTATCCGTTCCTGCTGGTGGATGCGGTAGTAGTCAAGTCTAGGGAGCAAAAGAAGGTTCGACAGAAGTGTCTAATGACGGCAACAGGCATTCGCGCAGACGGATACCGTGAGATACTGGGATGCCATCTGTCTGACAGCGAGACAGGTTTGGGCTGGAATGAGTTCTTTATCTCCATGCTCGATCGAGGCTTACATGGGGTAGACGTTATCGTTTCTGATGACCATTTAGGTTTGGTCAAAGCAATTGGGCGGAACTTCATCGGATGCTCCTGGCAGAGATGCCAGGCTCATTTCACTCGCAACATCATGGATGTGTGCCCAAAATCATCTAAAGATGAACTCGCTCCCCGGTTGAAAGATATCTTCAATGCTTCGGATGAAGATACTGCTAGAATGCTGATGAAAGACACACTGGCAGAGTTCCAAAGTAAGGCTCCCAAGTCGATGGATACGCTGGAGTATGGGTTCGACGACACCATGGCGATTATGCAGCTGCCGCTGTTGTATCGCAAGCGGTTGCGCACTACAAACACAGTGGAACGCATGAACCAAGAGATACGCAGGCGAGAGAAGGTCATACGAATCTTTCCGAATGATGCTTCGGTCATCCGTTTGATGGGGGCTGTGTTGCTTGAGATTGACGAGCGGTGGACCAGCGGGACGCGCTACTTCGACATGAGTTCGTACTGGCAACACAAGGAAGAACAGGATATGTGCTCATCAAACATAGACGGACACAATATGGAGTAACGTGAACCCAAGTTACGCCTGTTCTGCAGCCAGATATGGTGCCCGTTTCCGTTGGGGTAGTAAAGGCTTCCCCTTCGGGCGCTTCGCGGCCTTGACAACCCCAATGAAACCGGGTATAAACAATTCAAAGCAGAACAGAAAAGCAAGTGTTCGCTTACCCAGATAACCAAAGAACAACTAACATTCCAAGGAAGCGGGCAATTTACACCACTTTCTGGGCTTAACTCACCCTTTAGGTTAGTCGTATTATCTGTCTCCGCAATAGATGCCTTATTATCTTTGCTGATCAACAAACTCGCACCACCATTTGGGGGCGACACAAGAACTCCCTCAGAAATCGCCAGATGCAGTAAGTTGGTGTTTCCTGAGATGTATTGAGGAACAAAGGGGTCATAGAAATCACCATTGACGGCGATTTGAGTTTTTGTACTGGTTAGGAACACACGAGACGGCACTTTACGCGTTTCATGTTTGTCAACTACATACTGGTCACATCGCCCTGTTGTCGTAAAGCCAATCCCCTTCTCCTTCAGGTCGATGCGTAGTGCATATATCTTCAATGGCCTTGGTTGACCAGCTTCGCAAGAAGCACTGGTGTATTCAATACCATGGAATATCGGCGTCCATGCCTGAAAAACAGGTTCTGCTTGACAAGCACACGAAGCAACTACAGCGCACGCGATATAAGATGTTAAGTTACGAAGAAACCGCAACACGTTACCTCCAAATGTTATGATAGATCCAGAACAAATCACCGGGCTGTAGGATTATCCTGCAGCCCGGTGATTTATATAAACTGTTATACCCCTCTTTATCTCTAAACCAACAGCACAAGATAAGCGTTAGTTATTCAGCATATGTACTTCTACTGAGGGGGAGACTGAAGAACACCAGTTAAACTGAAGAAGAACCTTTTGAAGCTTTCTTCTCTTGTTTCTCTCTGCGTTTCTCTTTAATGTCCTTCTTAGGTGATTTAGTCTCTTTTTTTGGTGATTTGTCACCCATTTCTGATACCTCCTACCGATGTGATCGGATAACGAGACACTTTGATTGTACCCCTAAAATCGTCTGAGTAGTCATACAATACACCAATCTTGAGCAATATCGCCGAATATCGACGATATTACTATCTAGCGGTCATCACAACCTTTGTCAGCAATGTAGCCGAATGTAATTAGGTATTGAGCGAGATAGTAGCTCAACATGATTATGGCGCTTGAATATGCGATATCATTAACAAAGCGATCCGATGCAATGACAGAATCGGAGTATACAAACAACATCGCCCCTATGGGCAGCATTGCCATATAGTATTTTGATCTTAGGATTGCTGATATCGCCATACATGATATAACGACTAAATATACACCGACTGCAGCCAACACCAATACTGGTACCTGGTGGGACATAAATAGACGCGTGCCAACGAAGCTGATATATACCATCAACAAACAGCACACAGCGGCACGGGTAGGAGTTCTGGTACTCTCCCTGCGAAATACAAAAAAATACACTAACTGTGCTGCTGCGAAACAAGCAACTTGCGGAATGAAACCACCATTGGGCACATCTGCTACGAAATCACCGCATGCTGACAGCAGCAATCCGGCAGATAACCAGGAGTCCTTCCCTTGCAAATACCGAAAACTTACTAAAGTAAGCATCAATATCGGAAGTGCTTTTAATAGAGGCTGCGGTATTATCAACATGCTGGCAGGAGCATATATATGTATATATGCTGTTACCCAATACAACAAGCTAAAACCAAATATCTGTGGTAATGATGTTTTGTCTTTCAACTTAAAATCCTAGCTGCAGCAAGTAGGTCACTTTATGCTGACGTCGTGAATGGGTTCCGGTTTACCCATCAACGGACGTGGATGTAATATGGTGACATCCAGCACTGCACTCACACATGCTAGATACTCTCGTTTCATACCAGCCATTTTATAAGGGGTTTCTGCAACTACTCCCACGACATCTAAACCTAAAGATTTTGATAGATACATACTCCGGCCCATGAATCGATCTTGAGTGATAAATACGCCATTGGCTACACCGAAGATATGTTTCGCTCTATACACAGTATCGTATGTCCTTCGGCCTGCGTAATCACATACGATGTCATTAGCAGCAACACCATGTTTAATGGCGTATCTTCTCATCGCCTCTGGTTCGTTGTAGTGCGTAAACCTATTGTCTCCGCTCATGAGAATAACCCAGACATGATGTTGTTTGTATAGTTCAATCGC
>CAZFLA010000119.1:0-2115 GCA_964519405.1 uncultured bacterium | reverse complement strand
ATCGAAGCACCATGCTCAATTCACCGTTTGCGTAGACAGCCGCACCTGGTACCACCGCGATATTACGATGCCGCAGCATCGAAACTGGCTGCACTAGCGGCTTCGATACTGTCTTCACATAGTAAAATGCGCATATCGGTGCTGCAACGCAGGTAAATATAACAACCAAGCATAATGGCACTAACCACTTAATTCGCTT
Source organism: uncultured bacterium (assembly GCA_964519405.1). Taxonomy (GTDB): domain Bacteria; phylum Armatimonadota; class HRBIN16; order HRBIN16; family HRBIN16. Next base: position 1,916 of record CAZFLA010000119.1, on the reverse strand, counting down.
TTTTGTATTATGTGTTTTCACTCAACATCTCCGCAGGTATCACATATAGTATTATGGCTGCAATGGTGGAAAATGTATTTTTATGGGATGAACTTTCATGACGACCAAGGCGAAAAGCCCAGGGCTGAAAAACAACACCAATACTCGCCATATAAATTGCTTGTCTATCCTCACCGCGTTGCGATGTATAGGAATGCAATAGGTTGGCAGATAAACCATCAATCCGTATATATATACCCAAAACAGTTCCGTAATGTGGCTGATACCGCCAAAACACACCTCACCAATTAGGCCTTGAAATCCATATAGTAGAAACACCGAAGCTGGTGACATCTGGTATCTAGATAATACCCAGGCCAAAGCAATATATTGCGGAATAAAGACAATAACACTGTGGCAAAACACAACATCCAGGTAGTTGGCTGAAGCTGTTATATAGGCTTGCCCCATCTTGAGGCCAAACAAAGGAGCACAATTCGTCATGGTCACAGTAATTGCTTCCTCAATAAGTGCCATCACAGTGCACATCACCACGAACTTAAGCTGCCACCGCCCGGGTATACCAAGCACCCACCTACGAACAACCTGTTTGTAGCGCAGTGTTAGAACACCACCCAATACGCACCACAATAAAATCGTGCAGATCATCATCGCGATGACAGCATGCATCACTTGGGATTTTGAAAAAGTGAATATAATGAAACCAACAAAGAGCGTCTGTACAACAGCCACAAGCCCGACAATGACCGCTATCCTTACTGCGACAGGATGTGAACGTGGTGCATTTTCGGGTATCTGATTACTACTGACAGTCACAAAATCGCCTTCTGCGTCTAGCTCCAGATATTACGACGTGATGGTCGGTAATTCTAGATTGGGGTTGTTTTGAACGACTATAACATCAGCATGGCTCAGGCCAACTACCACAACTTCCGCGGCATCAAGCACATGCACTTACTGAAAGTATACTTTATCTCATCGATTTTTCGGTGTTGCCTTCGACATCTACAATACGTTAAGGTAGTGTCATTTGTCCATCATCGAAATGCAATGTGCTGCATAGGCGTTACCTTACTTATGACATCACCATAATGTGCTGTCTATTCCACAATATATCGTTATATCATTCAGATTTTGTGACAATTTTCACTAATTATTGATTATTGACACATTGAAAATTCTCTGCTATACTGACAAAGCTATATAGTCGTAGCAATAAGCAATGGTGCTCCTGGAACAATTACTACTGTTCCTATGCGTGAAGTTGCGCATGCAATTAGTACAAGGGGTGTACCTTCCGGCATTACAGAGCTAATTACTAGTTCTTGCCGTTTGGCCACGGTGGTGTGGCACAGTGTTGATAAAGATGTCACACAATGGTCGTGCGCAAACAGCCGGCATCAGAATATACCTCTTGTCTCACAAAACGTATCGTAGTCGATACACATTCGGAGGAGCAATGAAGTACATTCAAGACGTGCTGCAGTCTGTAGCACAACGCAATCCTGGACAGCCTGAGTTTATGCAGGCAGTCGACGAGGTCCTTCAATCACTAAAGCCAGTGATTGACAAGCATTCTGAATATCAAGATGCCCGCATTCTTGAAAGAATCACTGAACCAGAACGCCAGCTCATGTTCCGCGTAGCTTGGCAGAACGACCGCGGTGGATACGAGATAAATCGTGGTTACCGTATCGAGTTCAACAGCGCCATCGGCCCATACAAGGGCGGTCTCCGCTTCCATCCCTCAGTTAACATCAGTATCATCAAATTCCTCGGTTTCGAACAGACCTTCAAAAACGCACTGACAACACTACCTATGGGTGGTGGTAAGGGCGGTTCTGATTTCGATCCTAAGGGCAAGTCAGATGCTGAAGTTATGCGATTCTGTCAGGCCTTCATGACCGAGCTATACC
>CAZFLA010000118.1:0-10791 GCA_964519405.1 uncultured bacterium | reverse complement strand
GATTTACAGCGCCAACTGAGTTCGCTGAGTGAGGATATCGAACGGATCAACCAAGCGATGGAACAGGTGGGGCTGCCCCAGGTTCAATCCGATGCGGAGCAAGCGCAGCAGCAGCTGGATGCATTTCTCGCGAGTATTGGGCTGCCTGATGGCATCTCACTAGAATCTGCGCGCTCGCTGCTGGAGCTGGTGACATCACTGCAGTCGTTAATCAGTGATCTGCAGCGGTGTGACAGCAAGATCAACGACACCCAAGCGCTATATGATGAACTCAAAGCGGCTATAGATCCATACCTGAAGTATATCGATACCGATAGCCAGGCGGCGATATGGAATCAAGCTGACGATTTGTATGATCGACTGAGCAAATCGCATCTTGCCGAAGACCAGCGTAATAAGTGCCAGGAACAGATTGAGTATATAGACAATCAACTTGCTGGCATCAGAAAGAAGGCTGAGGACGCTCAAGCTGTGATGGATGATGTGCTTCGGTATTTCGGTGCACAGCACGAAACAGAGATGATTGGCATCTGTGAACGCATTGCCGCAGCTAAGGCTGTGGCTAATCAGATAAAAGAGATTGAGCAGTACCTAACAACCAAAGTCGGTGACGGAGCAAGCCGCCAGAAGCTTGATAACGACTTAGCCGCCGTGCAAGATCCGATTGACCTGCAGCAGCAGGTGCAGCAGATGCAAACACATTTGGATGATTTGAGACAGACGATTGATAAACAGAACACAGAAATTGGCAGCCTTGAGGAAAAATTGCGGAGTATGGTCACAGATACCGCGCTGGCTGAGCAGCTTGATATCCGTGAACAAGCGAAGCAGCAGATGGAGCAGGCGGTGCGGCGATGGCTGCGCCCGTATTTGGCATCGAAGATACTCAGCGACATCAACCAGCGTTATGTGAATGAGCATCAGGACCCTGTGTTGGAAAAGGCCTCGGAGTTGATCCGCCAGATAACAGGAGGGCGTATCTCTCGGTTGACCGCGGTACCGCTAGACAACAATATTGACTTCAGGGCTGTCGAAAACGGCAAGGAGCTGCCCAGCACGCACTGGAATCAAGCGCTGCGTGAGCAGACCTTTTTGGCTCTGCGTTTAGGGTTTATCTTAAACCACTTTGAGCAGAGTTACCCTGTGCCCTTGGTTCTTGATGATGTGCTGGCAAACTGCGATCCTGAACACCAACAACGCATTGCTAGTCTCATCACTAAACTAGCCAACGAAACAGGGTATCAGATGCTGGTGTTTAGCTGTCACCCCGAAACTGTGTCGCTGTTTCCGCAGGCTCAGCATGGCATGGTCGCAGACAAACAGCTTAAAATGGTGCAGGCCGGGAGTTAGCCGGACTGCTTGCGAATACTTTAGCTCTGTCGCAGCTTGATTGTGATTAGCGGCGTCCCAATTTATCTACGGTCTCGAAGTAGAATTTGGCGTTGTCGATAGGCACGTTGCTTGGTATATGGTTGCCGACAGCCATGATGAACCCTGGGCAGTCTTTTCCCGCTTTCATGCACCGAACCACCTCGGCTTCAATCTGCTGCTTTGTGCCCCATGTGAGTATGCGGGTATCGGCATTGCCAACCATCACGTGTGTTTGTCCATACTTTTCGCAGATATACTCCAGGCTGGTCATTGGCTCCATTATGAAGCCGTCAGCACCAGCAGCTGCGATGTCGTCGATAAATTGGGTGTAGTTGGCATCGGAGCAGTAGATCACCTTCTTGCCCTTTTCCCTGAGCACGCTCCATAGTTGTTTATACCGTGGGAAGATGTATTCCCTATAGAAGTCCGGCCTAAAGATGGCGCCTTCTGTCCACACCATGTCGTCATGGCAGATGAATGCTTCGATGTCGGTCTCTGCCCATGCTTTGTAGTTAGCTAAGCTCACCTGGAATATGCCCTCTAGCACCTCTTCACCGAACTGTTTCGGATCGGTCGCCTGTGCCAGCAGCAGCATTTCCCAACCGAAACATTCAATGGCACCACTGACAATAGTTTTATAGTAGCCTCCAGGGATGAACTGGTTTGGGTAAGCCTTTCGTACCGCGTCGATCTGTTGTTGGAAGTGCCTGCTGCGTTCCGCGATGTCGGGCAGGCTATATTCTGCATCGGCTCGAAACTCCAACACCTCCTCTGGTTCATCGAAAGGGCAGTGCACATTGTCATTTCTGTCCACACCCCCTTCAGCATAAACTGCGTGCCCCATACTGGTGGTGCGGCCTTGCCATTCGGGCCCATCGTATGTGTTCCAAAGAAAGTCAAAATCGAGCTTATCATAGAACGCGCTCATGGCTTTGTTGTAGTCGTCATCAGGATTCATACCTACCATATCCTGTACGAGGCTTGGGTAGGAAAAACAATATTCTGTGCGTCCCACGCGTGGCGTTGGGGCGAGTTCCATGATGATCTGTCGGCCTATGTCATATGACATGATGAGCCCTCCGTAAATCGCTTTGTTGTCTATATCATACATAACATGAGCGGTAACTGACGTAAAGGTGCCAATATCGCACACAAAGGTGTAGATTATTGCACGAAAAACGATGTTAGTTTGTCAGAGAAGCCAGACTTCCCTAGTATAATCTACGTAGTGATCATAACCGTTGGATTATATTAGCATAGTTTGTTGGGTGCTGCAGACAGGGGTTCTACATAGTTATGAGTTTATCAGCCAAACATAAGGCGTTGTTGATATTTGCCATCAGTATGGGCTTTTTGGCAGTGTTCCTGTACGCCGGTTCTTGGTACCTTATGTATTCCAGCATTCGGAACCTTGAGTCTGAAATCGCCTCGGCAAACTTACAGCGCGCCATCACGGAGTATGACAGTGATATAAACTCGCTTGACGCTATCGCCCAAGACTGGAGTCAGTGGAAATACGCAAGGCGATACGTGCTGCCAGGAATGCGTTCACGCTCTCGCACAGACGCCATGTCGTTGTCGTCGCACAACTGTGATTACCTGGTTATCTATAATAATGACAACCTGTCGGTATACACTCAAGCCAACGCCGCTACCAGCAAAAATCCACAGCGGGTTCCTTCGCACCTTTTAACCAAATTGCGTGCTTATATATCTGGCAATCCATGCGGCACAAACGGCGATTGCCGCCGTGGGGTGATGTTATTCGGAAACAACATCCTTCAGGTTGTTGTGCAACGGGTAATAGATCCCGAACAGCCTAAGGCGGTTAAAGGATATGTGGTAGCCTGCAGGATACTCGACAGCAAAGAGATCAACCAGATTCAAAGATACACTAACCTACACATCGAAATATACCGGGTAAAAAGTAAAAACTTACCCGCTGATGTCGCCTCGGTGTTGCCTGACCTGAAGCTGCTGCAGCAAACCCAGACCAAGAACACAGATTCCATCTTCAGTTACCAGAGTATTAATGATCTATATGGTCGACCTGCCCTCGTGATGAAAGTTACGACCGCACGAACCCTAGCCAGCAATGCCGACTTTCCGCGTCATTATGTGTTGCTTACCATTATCGGTGCAGCCTCTTTGTTTGGTTTTATGATGCTTTATCTCATCTATAAAACCATCCTGAACCGTATGATGGAGCTGCGTAATGAAATCCAATCTATCGCAGAATCGTCAGACCCCAATGCACGTGTGCATATAGCAGGCGGCGATGAGATAGCGCTTCTGGCGAAGCAGGTCAATGAAATGCTGGAGTCGGTTCAGTCGTCTGTTCGTGCTGAACCTGCCGGGGATCTGCATAACAACGAACCAGGCGACAGCTCAGTTGATGTGCTGCTAATACTCGATCACCGCATGTGCATCCACTATATCAATAACAGCGCATGTCACTCGATGCAGACCACATCGGCATATGCTACCGGTAAGCCAATCAATGAGGTCCTTGGTATAGAATCTGGATCGGAGCTTATCGTGGCGATAGAGAAAGCGTTGTCGGAAAAAACTGGGTCTCGCCTTGAATTTAAACAGGATGTAGATGAGCCCCATTACCTAATGCTTGATGTTGTGCCATTAGGTAAACCGAGCGGAAAACCCGACAGAGTGTTGATCACTGGCAAAGATATTACTTATACGCACAACCTAGAAGGTGTGATCGAACAGCAGCTGCGTTTTGAGGATATCCTCATCGACACCATACCAATCCCTGTGGTGATTTACGATCCCAACGGCAACTATATATCGGTTAACCGTGTGTGGTGTGATGAAGTTGGTCTGAGTATGGACGAGGTGTGCGGACGCAATGTGGCCGATATCATGCCAAAACCCATCGCCGAACGGTACCTGCAAATATGTGAAGTGGCCAAGGGGAACGATGATCCTGTTCGTCAAGAGATTCCGTTACGGCGTAAAGATGGTACCGAACGTCAAGTCATCATATATGCTTCGGCATACCGGTCGGCGGAAGGTGACTTACGCGGAATTATCTCCGCCACCATGGACATCACGGAGTTAAAGAATATTCAAAACGCCCTGCAGGCTAGCGAGGCGCGTTATCGTGGTGTGGTGGAGTCTCAAAACGACTTAGTTATGCGATGCAATACCCAAGGATGCCTGACGTTTGTCAACCAAGCCTGCAGTGAGATATTTGGCAATACAGTGCAGTATCTGTTGGGCAGCAGTATTCAGCAGTTTATTCTGCCTGAAGATCAATACCTTGTTGATGACTGCATCCGCAAACTGCTGGATCCTCCTTATCGCTCTACGTTGACTCACCGTGTGCAAAGTGTTCATGACATTATCTGGATAGAGTGGGAATGCGCTGGTATCCGCGATGAACACGGAAACATAGTGGAATTCCAGTTAACGGGCCGTGATGTGTCAGCACAGAAGCAGATGCATGAAGAGCTGGAGCAGCGTGTTGCTGAGCGCACATTGGAGCTTGCCAAAGTGAATGCGATGCTTAAAGACCAGCTGAACTTTGCGCATCTTCACGCTCAGATGGCAAATCGCATGATAGGTATCACTCCAGAGCGCCTTCAGTCGCGGTTCATACAAGCTAATGAAGAGATGGCAGTTAGCTGCAGCGGCGACTTGCTGGAGTTCTGGGCGGTGAACTCCGAGCTGAACCAGTTTACTGCCGTGGCATGTTGGCGCAACATGCGTGTGTATTCAGACACTCATGAGGAAAGCCGAATCAGTTTTGGCAAGTGCGAATGGCTGATGGAGCGATTAAGTGCCGGCAGAAACCTGATCTGCGGTGATATTGATGATCTGCCTGCAGAAGCCGCTACCGAATTGGCTGCTTTCCGCCGATATGAGGTTCAATCGGTGATGGTCTGTCCTGTGCTTCAGCAAGCGGAGCTTGTTGGGTTTGTCTTCATGGGAAGCAGACGATCACGTGCTCTGTGGGGCGATGGTGAAGCCGCTCTGCTGCGCTTGTATGGCGAAACACTGATGATCGGTTACGAAAGAAGCCAAGCGCAGATGGAGGTTGCTGCGAGCGAAACACGCTTCCGCACTCTCTTTGAAAGAGCTGCTATCGGTATCGCATTAACTGATGTGCAGTGGCAGTTCATTAGCGTTAACCATACATTGGCTCAGATGCTTGGATACACCGAAGACGAGCTCACTGGATTGTCGATGAAAAACATCACATATGCGGAAGACACCAGCTCCGACAGCCAAGTGGTTGATGATCTCTTAAATGGTAAAACAACCGAACACCGCAGACAGCTTAGGCTGATCTGCAAAGACGGTAAAGAGATATGGGTCAGCATGATTGTGTTCACGCTTGATAACAATGAGGGCAGCACGATCCTTGTGAGCACAATAGAGGATATCACCGTATCTAAGCAAGCTCAGGATGACCTGCAAAAAGAACGTGAGATGCTGGAACTTCGCGTGCAGGAGCGGACCAAGCAGATGGCAGCGGCGAACCAGGAGTTGGCTCGGGCAAACCGCATGAAAGATGAGTTCCTGGCCAATATGAGCCATGAACTGCGCACACCGCTTAATGCCATTATCGGTATATCTGAAGCCATGGACGAAGGCGCTTTCGGTACCATCGTCGATATGCAGCGGGATGCCATTGGCAGGGTACGCGACAGTGGTTTCCATTTGCTGAGCCTCATTAACGACATCCTTGACCTCAGCAAAATTGAAGCAGGCAAAGTGATGCCGCATTATGATGTGGTTGACATTAATAACCTCTGTTCCGATTGTATGCGGATGGTTAAAGATATCGCACACAAAAAGAAGCTGAATATGGTGGTTGAGGTGCCTTACAGCATGGCACCCATGGTTGCCGATAGCCGCCGCCTTAAGCAAATACTAGTCAATCTGATCACTAATGCCGTTAAGTTTACACCGGAGCATGGCCGCGTGACCCTTAATATTGAGCAAGCACAAGACGGTACTGTGGTGTTCAAAGTTACGGACTCCGGTATTGGTATATCGGAAGAAGACCTTGCTGGCCTGTTTAAGCCATTTCAGCAAGTTGACAGCGGCTTGAACCGCAAGTTTGAGGGCACTGGCTTAGGACTTGCACTTGTGAAGAAGCTAGCTGAATTGCATGGGGGCACGGTTGATGCCCGCAGCACAGTTGGGGTAGGAAGTACATTTATCGTGCGCATTCCATATCGTCCAACGCCAGAGCAACTGTGTCAGCCTTCTGATACGAAACTGACTATGAGCAGGGCAATGGTTGTAGCATCGGATGTGATGGAGCGTCTGACTGCTGAGGTGGCACTTCAGAAAAAGGGTATCGAAGTGCGGTCCATCTGCAGCACACTGCAGTTCCCCGATGAGGTCAGCCGATATAAACCAGAGCTGGTGATCATGCACCTCGATATGGAAGACGGTGCGGGTTGGCATCTTCTTGACCGCATAAAGAATGACGTCAGCAACGGTGATTATGTGCTAATCGCCATTACAGATGCGGATATGCGGCAAGATGCCATGGCATGCGGAGCTAATGCATGCCTAAGCCATCCATTGGAACACGATAGTGTCCAGGCGATCATTGAACGGTATGCAAAAGTGCCTACGACAGGAATTGCTGGAGCTGCAGGTGAAAGGCGATTTGCACATAAAGATTCCGGAAAACCGAGGCTGATCTTGCTGGCTGAGGATAATGAGATAAGCAGTGAGCTGTTTGTCACATACCTCACGAACAAGGGATATATGGTTGAACTTGCTGTTAACGGCCGAGAGGCTTATGAGATGGCGGTGAAGCATAATCCCGACATCATTTTGATGGATGTGCAAATGCCTGAGGTCAATGGGCTTGATGCTACCCGCATGATTCGGCAGGTAGATACTTTGAAGGACACACCAATCATCATGCTGACGGCGTTGGCGATGCAGGGCGATAGGGAGCGGTGCATGGAAGCCGGCGCTGATGACTACCTTAGTAAGCCGGTGAGGTTAAACCAGCTTCTCAATGCTGTCGCTAAATATGTAGGCTAAGTATCGTTGGAATGTAACGAAGCGGGCAGCTTGTGTGAAAACAAGCTGCCCGCTTCGTTGCGTATAACCCCCGCAGGATTGCTATTTCATACCATCAGCGATGGCCTGAATGAGCGCATTCTTATACTTTTCATAGTCAGGTCCAGGTTCAGGACGGCACACACTGATGATGAGGTTGTTCACTGGGTCAATTCGAAGGATTGCTCCAGTGGCTGCTCCATGAGCGATGGTTTGGTCGCTGAGTATGGGCAGCTTGTTGCCCTTGGCGTCTGTTTTCGCGTTGTCGGGGATGTCCGGCATGTAGGTAAATCCAACACCGTATACCCAGTCGGTATCCAGTTTTGGCTCGATCTGCTTTACATGGATGGGCATCAGCTTTTGCAGAGTCTCTGGACTCATAAAGCGCATATGACCATACGATCCCTTGTTCATGACCATCTGCCCAACTCGTGCCAGTTCCATGGAGCTGCAGTTGATGCCGTATCCAAGGTCTTCGATGCTGACATTCTGGTGGCCCATAGGACCAAATAGATATTCATGGAAGAGCCGGAAGATACTCTTCTGACCCACAATTTCCATAATCTTGCCTGCCAGATCAAAGCCCATCCCGTTGTAGATGGCCACGCGGCCCGGTTTCAGCTGCGATAGACCATTACGGATGGAGTTATCAAGCCAGGGGTTATTCATACCACCCCATTCACCATGACCTTCAAGCCCCGTGGTGTGATTGACAGCCATGCGCACGGTGATGCATTTGTCACCAGTGGTCGGAAAATCGGGAAGATATTTGCCGATAGGGTCATCGAGGCTGATTAGTCCTTGCTCGATGAACTCGCCAAGCAACAGGCCGGCATGCATTTTCGTAAGCGATGCCAAGGGGAGTTTCGCGTCCATGTCAAGCGGCTTGCCAGAGGCATCGGTTCCGAATGGCTCCGCATAAAACACTTTGTTGTCTCGGGCCGCGACTACAGTGAATGGTATCTTTGTGGCATCCCACCATTGCTGACCAGCCTTGCGAATCTGCTCAATACACGCTGGGTCCATGCGTGCCTCTTGTGGGGTAGATGAAACCAGCTCTGGAGCGGGGACCGCAAGTTCAGCAGGCGGTTTCATCCCAGGATATTTGCCTTCGGCACCTAGTATCTTTAGTTTTAGAGCAAGCTGCTTATCTTGGTCCATAGTTGTGAACCAATCAAGCTGACCAATGGCACCGCTGGCCGATGGTTTGGCTTCCATTAACCCTGCCAACATGACGGCACCAAAGGGCTTGAAGAAGATCTCTTCTGCGGTGTGCTGACCCAGCGTCTTGTTGATTTCTGTTTGATAGCCGCTCCAAGCGCCATCCGGCAGTATGATACCCTTGATAGGCGGAGCCTGCACTTGATATGGCTCAGGGCCCATCCAAGGATGCCAGCTGGGATCCACGCACACGGCTGTGGAGCTGCGGCGCAGAAGAGAACCGTCTGGCAGTTCTGCTTCAAGGTAGACCATGTAGCGACCAGTGACAGTGGGTTTGGTGACTTCCTCAAGCTGGCTGTTGAACCATCGGGCTGGTTTGGTGTTGATTTTGCCATACAACAGCTCCAGCAGTTCTGGCTTCTCCCAGTTAACTCCTGGAAAGCCTGTTTTATCAAACACAGCGCGATCTAGACTCAACTGCATACCCATAACGGCCCTTAGACGCTGTAGTTTGACAGCCTCTTTGTCCATTTTGTCGATGTCTTTTTGTGTAACCTTGCGCATGGATAAAGCCCAAGGCCCTGTGCTTTGATCGACCTTCACTAATAGGTTGTTGAGCCCTTGCTTAAGCTTGAGGGTTAAGAGTTCTTCCTTAGGGTTGAGCGGGCGTCCTTCACCTTGCCACTTATCGGTGATTAACTCGCCGTTGAGCCATACTTTCGCCCAGTCATCAGATCCAAAGAAACACATCAGCTTTTGGTCCGTCGGACTGTCAATCTGCACAAATGCATACGCTGTGCTGTTTGCCTTGTCGCCATAAGCAGCCGCCAGGTCTACAGTACCAGCTGCATTTGCTTTGATGCGCCGGCATGTCAGCCCGTCGACTTTTTGCGCAGGCGAGAGAACAGCTTTTGCCTCACCGCCGATTGATGTAAGGTAGTCGGTGTTGAACCCGCTGCGAGTGGCCCCGTTTGATTCTGCTGTTGGCAGAGTCGTTCCTGGAAAAGGGCCTAAAACGCACCACTCTTTGATGAAGCCGGATTGTGTGTTCGTAACAATTACAGGGGCTGCACTGACTGCTGATGCTGCTAGGCAGGTCATCGTTGCAAAGAGTATCTGTCTCACGAATACTGGTCCTTTCTGGGATACCCCAATACGTCTAAATAGTGGAAATATATAGACGTTTATAAGAATACTATCATAAGGTCGATAATATAACAATGGGATAATTGGCAGGGTTGTCGTGAACATTATTATGCCACATAAACGACAGCATGTGCACTAGTATACGCCGATACACATAGGCCGCTGATTCGATGTAATATGCTATAAGACAAAGCTAATATCGGAGGCGTGATCATGGATTTATGGGTACTGGCAGGACAGTCGAATATGGTTGGTGCGGCCCCTATGCAGGGAGCGGACACAGCGTCTAGCCGCATCAAGATATTCAACCTAAATGATAAGTGGGTTGCTGGGCAGGAACCAGTGCATCGGTTATTTGAAGCAAATGCTCCTGTATTCAAGGATCTGTTTCTATCAAAAAACACGGGTGCTACTGAACAGCAATATGAACAATATAGAGCTCAGAGTTTTAAGACGCCGATAGGAACCGTAGGCCCAGGGCTGCCGTTTGCCAAGCACCTATCAAAATACATATCAAATTCTATCGGGCTGATCCCTTGTGCTTTCGGTGGTTCCACGATGGGCGAATGGAGCGCCAGCGGTAAAGACAAGGGTGGGCACTCGTTATATGCGGTGATGCTTCAAAGAATACAGGCTGTTGGTGGCAAGATTAAGGGCGTTTTGTGGTATCAGGGTGAAAGTGAAGCCATGGCAGAAGCTACAGCTCCGATATACGATCAAACCTTCATGGAGTTTCTGGATGCCTTGCGAAAGGACTGCGGCCAACCCGATTTACCTGTGATCACAGTGCAGATTAGTAGGTTTGCGCTTGATTATGATTTTCAAGATCGTTGGTGGGAGCAGGTAAGGGAATGCCAGAGGCAAGTTAGTATGCGCGCGTCTAACCTTTATATGACCAGTGCTATTGACCTGGAACTGGGTGATGCCATTCACCTCAGTTATGAAGCCCAGCAGCAACTCGGTCGTCGGTTGGCAGAAGTCGCGTTATCGAAAGTATACGGGATTCGTGGTCACGGCACGCCTATTTCGCTAAAGTCAGTAGAACATATAGAACCACATCAC
>CAZFLA010000117.1:0-10846 GCA_964519405.1 uncultured bacterium | reverse complement strand
GGCTGCCACTCATTATGACTGGTATTCTTGGGGGCTTACTGATTTTAGTGGGGTACATATTGTGTATAGTACCAGGAGTCATCGTGGCATTTAACCTTCTACTGCTGCCGACAGTAGTGATCATAGACAAATTGACTTATTCAGATGCCATCAAACGGAGCTTCGGATTATCGAAAGGGCATATCGTCCGTATCATCGTGGTGACCCTGCTCTCATCGATAATAGCATGGTGTTTATCAGGTGCAATTAGCATGGTTTCGTCTTTCCTGCCGCAAACGAACATGGTTGCTAATGTCTTCAGGGGCCTTATAGATAGCATTGCTCTCGTAATCGTAGGTCCACTGCAAGTGATTGCCATGGTGCTGTTGTATTATGATATACGTGTTCGAAAAGAAGGTTTTGATATGGAGTTACTATCTAGAAGCCTATCTTCATCAAAATACGAAACACCCATTAACTAGCACTAACTCAATCGGATGATATTAACTCAGTGAGTGTCGATTATCGACTGCACCAAATCGGCGTTAGGTTTGCGACTTTCGCCCTGCTTATGGCCTGGCTTTGTGTGGTATTACCACATCACTGCCAGGCCGAAAGCCTATCGGAGTATAAACAGTTTCTTACCACTGTCGATAATAAGCTGTCGGCTATATACAAACAGCAGCAGAGCAGCCCAGTTAAAGCCGCAGAGCAACTCAGTTCACTGGAAAACAACATCCCGGAATCTATTTCCGTCACCGAATCTACTTCCTCAACTAAAGTCGATTTAACATGGCTGCACATGGCTGTCAGCGGTGTTATTGATGCCAAAGGCCAACAACGGCTGCCGTTAATCGACCACATCCGCAGTAGAATAGCCACCTACAGCATGTTAATGCCTACGCCTGCTGCTCTGTCTGCTAGTAAAGCAGCCACCGCTCATACTGTTTTAGTGAACGAATTACGTAAGGGCAAGTATAAACCAAACAGTGACTACTACTTATCGAGTTGGTTAGTCCGCAAAGTTAGAGATTTGAGCAACGCTATTAACGAAGCCTTGAACAGGACCTTCTCACTAGCAAAATACGCGAGTCTAGTTCGCATGCTTATCATCGCAGTCACTATCATTGCATTGGTCGTAGTCATCACCAAATTGTTTATGGAGTTGATGAATAAGCAAGAGGGTATCCCCCACAGTGAAGCGAAACAACAAACCCAGCAGAAGATCATCGACAAGCCGTCATGGAACAGTGCTCTCGAAAAAGCAAATCAAGATGCAAACGAAGGACGCTATCAAGAGGCTTACCGGTGCGTGTATATGGCTGCGCTTCTGCATCTAGACGATAAAGAAGCGCTGAAATACCGCCAGGATGTAACCAACTGGGAGTATGTGAAGTCACTTCGCAGTTCCGATAATAAGGAACTCGTTCAGCTATTCCGTTCGATGACATTAGCTTTTGACGAGATGATATACGCCAAGCGGGATGTCTCCATGGATGATTACAATACCTACCTTAATAGGTATCGCGATCTGGAGGCGAAACTGTAGTGCGGCGGATCACAAAAGACGGTTGGATACTTATATCGCTGATTCTGTTGCTCACGGTAGTATCTGCACTGACAGACAAAACAAAAGATGAAGCAGCCGTATTTAACAGAACAAGTTATTCATATCAGCCAAACGGCACAGGGGCTCTATACGAAACTCTGCACACGTTAGGTTATAAACCCCAGAGATACTTATATTCACTGGATAACTTAGCAGGCAATGGAGTGGTATTCATCATCTCACCCAGCGTGCCGTTATCCAAGAGTGAAATGGTATCTCTGGAAAGGTGGGCATCAAGAGGCAACCTAATTGTTTATGCTGATGCAGACTTAAACCAGCTCATATCTAACGACGATGGCAAGTTGCTGAAGTATCGCACCGTGTTGCCTTCTGTATTCAGTGCAAATGCACAATCTGTTGATGTTTCTGGTGGTATTAATGCAAAAGCCGGGCAATAGCACGAACCCACCAATTCTTGGCGTGTATTCCGCTGACGCTGGAAACGCAGTGGAGTTTATACCATATGGCAAAGGCGGATTGCTTCATCTGGCTGACGGTTGGATGTTGTCGAACAAGGGTATCAGCAAAGCAGATAACTTCCATCTGGTATTAAATGTTTTGAACCATTGGGGCTCAGGAAATGGCAGATCGATCTATATTGATGAGTTCCATCATGGATATTCGCAATCCGACGGAATATTATCGCTCATAGATACCCCGGCCAAGATTGCACTGCTGCAGCTTGTTATAGCTTTCCTTGTCTTGGTGCTCGCCACATCCCGAAGGTTTGGCCGCGCGGTGCCCTTACAGGAAAGAACACGTCAGCGGGGTGAGTATTTAGGATCGATGTCGTCCATCCTGCAGAAATCCAAAGCCACATCGATTGCACGTGAGGTGCTAGGGAAGCAATTCCTAACAGATATCGCAAAAGCTGTCGGTCTGCCCTCTAATGCAGGTGTCGAGACGATCGTTGATACCGTAAGCCGGAAATACCCTCACAAGGAACAATCTATACGTTATTTATGTCGCGCCGCAGAGAACAAATTGCCGTTAAGCGAAGCTGCAGTGTTTGAGCTTGCACAGCAATGGCACATATTGAGAGAGGAACTTACGAAATGACTGTAAGCGAGCTTGGTGAATTCCTTCACGAGCAAATCAGTAAAGTAGTATCAGGACAAGATGAGCTCATCGAGCAGATGATGGTCTGTATGTTATCGCGCGGGCATGTTCTGCTGGAAGGAGTGCCAGGAGTCGCAAAGACACTCACCGCGAAAACATTGGCGTATACCTTGGGCTGCGGATTCAAGCGTGTTCAGTTTACGCCCGATCTGATGCCATCGGATATCACAGGAACCTATATATTCGACTCCAAAACCACCGATTTTCATCTGAAAAAGGGGCCGATATTTACCAACATCCTGCTAGCCGACGAGATCAATCGCACCCCACCGCGAACGCAGTCAGCCATGCTGCAAGCCATGGAAGAGAGCTGCGTGACCATCGACGGTATTAACCATCCGCTTGATACGTTGTTTTTTGTTGCAGCCACCCAGAACCCTATCGAATATGAAGGTACATATCCACTGCCTGAAGCTCAGCTAGACCGCTTCCTCATGAAGCTGATAGTAGATTACCCTAGCGATGCGGAAGAGATACAGGTTGTTCAGCGCGCGCATCATGGCTTTGATCCGCACAACCTAGCAACCGCAGATATATCTATACTGCCGGACACTCAGATACTTCACGATGCATTTAAGGAAGTAACCGCAGTCAAAGCCGATGACAGCGTAATTAATTACGCAGTAAGCATTGTTCGGCAGACACGCTCAACTCACAGAGTGATCTTAGGGGCCAGCCCACGAGCGTCGCTCGCCCTACTAAAGTGCGGTAAAGCGCTGGCAGCACTTCGCGGCCGCGATTACCTGACACCCGACGACGTAAAATCAGTCGCAGTGCCCATCCTTAGGCATCGGTTGATACTCTCACCTGAGAGCAGCCTCGAGGGTGTTAAGGTCGATGAAGTATTAGCAGGCATCTTGTCTATGGTCCAGGTACCTCGGTGAAAAAGCGTCCCCTAAATAGACCAAGAACCTATCCATCGGTTCGGTTCGCAGCAGCCATTGCGATTGGCTCGCTGTGGTATTTCTGCGTGCCATGGGGTGGTCAGCTGTTCATATGGCTTGGGTTTGTTTACCTGCTCGTGTTGGTATTTTTTGCTGTCAATGACTACAGGAACTTAAGCGATGCTCAAAACTGCAGTGTGACACGACGGATGGAGCCGGTGTTATCACTGGGTGAAAACAACCCGATATGGATTGAGATTGAGCATAATGGTGAGCTTAGCCTGTTTGTGGATGTTCAAGACGACGCACCCATCGAACTGCCTCAGGTCATTTCGCGCATCAAGTTGAAGGTGCTGCCGCATCACCGCACTCATGAATGCTACTATGTAAGCCCATCAGAGCGCGGAGATTATGTATTCGATAACCTGCATGTGCGTTACACAACCACTATTGGGTTGATGACGCGACAGATAACTATCCCAAGCACCACTCCAGTGAAAGTGTATCCTGACGTGCTTCAGACAAAGAAGCACCTATTGCTTATGAAAGACAACCGCGTGACCTTAATGGGGCTGCGCCGATCAAAGCAGATAGGTCATGGGCAGGAGTTTGAACGGCTGCGCGACTACGTGGCCGGCGATACCATGCGGAGTGTGGACTGGAAAGCCACAGCCCGTCGCGGCAACTTTGTGGTCAAAGAGTACGACGTTGAGCAAAGCCAAAACATGATGATCATGATTGACCTTGGGAGAACAATGGCCAGCCGCACTGAGGATGCAGAAGGTAAACTAGGACTGAGCAAAGCGGATCTAGCCATCAACGCCTCGGTTCTTTTGGCTCATGTTGCCGCCCAATCTGATGACCGCGTAGGGCTGTTCTGCTTTGCAGATTCCCCTATTGCTTATGTTCCGCCAGGAAAAGGTAAATCTCAGTCAACCATATTGCTAGACGCGATGTATGCTCTTCAACCGCGTATTGAGGAATCTCGATACTACGAAAACATGCTGCTGCTCAGCCAGAAACAACGTAAGCGATCTTTGGTGTTTCTATTCACCGACTTGGTTGACCCGGAATCATCTCAAGCACTCATATCAAGCATCAGCATAATCGCTAAGAAACATTTGGTGGTCTGTATGGCGCTGTCGGATTATGAGCTGCCGTCGATTATCGGTGCGAAACCAGAAAAAGCCAAAGATATCTACACGCAAACAATGGCCCTCAGCATCATCAAGGAACGTAAAAACGCATTGGCTCAGCTTGCAGGATTAGGAGTGCTGACCGTTGATGCCACACCTGCCGACCTAACCATTTCTGCGGTGAACAAGTATCTTCAGGTCAAACGCGAAGCACGCATCTAGCGTATGGATTTGCCCACAGTTTGTTGCCTGCCGGCAGTAAATAGATAGTAATACTCGATAAATCCCACTATCGCAGCAAACGATAGTTTGACGGCGTTGGGCGTCATTGATGGTGAAAAATACCCCTCAATAGTACCTGCAACAATCAACATCGCGCCGACACCTAGCATCAGAACGATGGCCTCTCGTCCAGCCACTTTTAACGCAGTCAAGCGGGTATATCGGCCTGGACACAGTAATGCCCAGCCCAGCATCAATCCAGCTCCACCCGAGATAAAGATGGCTGTCAGTTCAATAACGCCATGAGGCGCCACAAAGCTCCAGAAGCCCAACGTCACGTGCGCTCCATACGATCTTACCGCAGCAGCTACGACGCCCAGCATGAACCCGTTATACATCAGGATGGCGCAGGTACCAACACCAGCAAGTATCCCTGTAGAAAACGCGATGATGCACACTTTTATGTTATTGACAATGATATAGCTAGACATAACTGGGCGCTGTTCAGCCGGCATCCAGTTTTTGTTTCCCTGATGTCTTGTCGCAATTTGTTCCAGCATATCTTGGGAACCGGGACCAAGAATGATGTCCGCTTTACTGGGACTACGCAGAACAGTGCCATAGGCGAATAATCCGGCTACAATAGTAATAATAAACGCAGCCACAATGAAGTGCAGGTTTTTTCGGAACGTTTGAGGAAATTCACTCTTGAAGAAGGTGATGATCGACATGTATCCCTTAGGCTCTGTGGTGTAGATATACCCATATGAACGAGCGACAAGGCCATTAAGGTATTCTATACGGCGGTTGTCAACACCTTGGCTGCGCGCTCTAGACAACGACGATACAGCGCGTCGGTATAATGAACCAAACATCAGCACATCACGGCTGTTTAGCTCTTGCAGCCCGCGAGCTTCAATGGTCTTAAGGTATTCTTCAAGTTTTTGAAAATTGTCTTGTTCCGATATAACACTGTCCATCATTTAGTATCCTTTGGAGGTTGTCATTATGGAGCGTGAAGTTAAAATCGTCACTCCTGAGCAAGTTGAGCTGCAATTTGAACTTGCAGGAATCGGATCTCGGTTTCTAGCTGCCGTCGTCGATTCGTTATATCTATGTTTATATGCCATCTTATTTACTATCATCGGTGCTTTTATAACAGTGACTATTAGTGCCACAGTTGGCAAAAATCAGTATGTGATGTATATCGTCGCCGCGATATTTATCGTGTTGTATTTTGTTTTGGTTGCTGGCTACTACATCTACTATGAATACAATCGTAATGGGCAAACACCTGGCAAGAAAATGATCGGTTTACGAGTCATCCGCGATTCGGGCCATCCTATCGATTTTAGGTCTGCTCTGCTGCGCAACCTCATGAGGATCGTCGACAGTCTGCCTAGCGGATACGCCATCGGCCTCGTCTCAATTTTAATAAGCCCGCAATGCCAACGCGTTGGTGACTACGTTGCCGGCACACTTGTTGTAAAAGAAGGCCGTTTCAACGAGGCTCCAGTTTCCAACATTATTGCCAATGCGGCTAGTGTTCCAACAATTGAGCTGCCACTAGAAATACTACCTTATATTGGTTCACTCAGCAAAGACGATTACAGAGCGCTTCAGCATTTTATAGATCGCAGCACGTCGATTTCGCATGAGATGGTCGATAAGTTCGCTGTTTCCATTCTTGAAAACCTAATGCCGAAACTGCATATGGCAACCCTACCATCCGAAGACAAGCTCGCATTTATCAAAGCAATCTGCAAGGAATGGGAACGTCGCAACATCCACTGAGCAGCTCATCGTGATGTATACGCCCCGAATGTTTACGGCTTTCGGGGCAATGCACTCATAAGAGCCATTTACTACTGAACCAGGCCCAAATATCTACGACAGCAAAGCAAGTAAGGCCGCGATCCGCTTTTCACGAGTCGGGGCTGTTTTTGCGTTGGTGATTTTGTTGATCTCCTCACGACGCGTGTAGTATGGAAGCGCTTGAAACCTCTCCATCGCGTTGCCATGTGCGTTCAATGCGAGTGTGATGTCCGCAGGGATTTCGACTTCGCGAGGTTTATCGTCGATCTCCAGCGCCACGTGAACTGTATCACCCAGTGTTTTACCGCAGTGCTTCCGCATCGCCTGGTTGTAGACCACATAATGGCCGTTCTTGCTGGGCAACAAAGTCACCTGAAAGACCACTCCTTCTACCGTTGCGGTCGCGTTCACCCTACCCTTCGTACTGGCAGATTCCGAGAACTCAGCAGGGATGTATATTACCGGCCAGTTCATCTTGCCTGGCAGTTTCACTATTTCCGTATCGAACTTAAACACAGAACACCTCCAAAAACATCGCTAATAGTCGAAGGCTTAATGCCCTGCTTCGTGCTTCATAAGGTAGTCATGTTCTTCCTTGATGAGTTTCGTAATCTCAATCAAGTCATCTTGGGATACATCTGGGATATCCAGTGCATAAGCTCCACAGTGCGACTTCCGCGTTCCATCTGCAAACTCACATGTGTAAATATGGGTAGAGGGTTCACCTTTGCAGTAATCACAGTCATGGGTAGGACATGCTGGTGTTCTAGTGGGATACTTAGCAATCGCTGCTCGCACCACATCGTCTATCCGCTGCGAATACCCGCGGCAGGCAGAGAAGCGTAGAGCCAAGAAGGGGCAGTCATCGCCTTGCTTCTGGGACTTAATGCCCATTTTGGCGATCTGTTTATTGTGCTGATCGTGCTTGAAGGAGATATTCGATCTTTCTTTCTTGGGACAATAACCAAGCACCGAAAGGCACTGTATGATCTCACCATAGACAGGCCGGATATCATCACCTAGCTGCGACAAGAAAGAATTTACGAGCTGCTCTTGCTGCTTTGTCTTCATATGATCCACCACTTTTGCCTAGATAAAGGAGCATTGTATGCATTTCGACAACTGACAATGCATCTACATGGCAACAGTGTAGCATGATATCGGTAACCATACCATGCAATAAGTGATGTGAAAGCAGTATTGGCGGAATTACTGCCGACTAACGAACAGCGATGTCAGCCGATTTATTCTTCACCACATGCCGTTCAACAGCAGCGTGATCATCTATAGCAGCCGGCTTGACGTCATCAGCGCATCCGATCTGTGCGTGTCTGCCATGTACATAATAGTAAAGCCCAGTCACCGCCAACACCACAACAGCCATCATGGCATACATACCACGCAACCCGATTGAAGGAATCAAGAACCCCAGCAGGAATGGGCCGATGCCAATGCCCCCATCAAAGAAGGTGAACAGCGTTGACGTGGCCAGGCCGAACCGATGCTGTGGTGAGACCTTAATAGCCACAGCCTGTGCGCCCGACAGGAATGTGCCGTAACCTAAGCCCACAAATACAGCCGCAAGCAGAAGCAGATAAGCCTGATGCGCTTGGTTCAATAGCGTCAACCCAACAGCAAACAACACGAAGGCAGGATACATGATGGAGTTTTCGCCTTTACGATCAAAACATCGACCGGTCATAGGACGTGACACCAGGATGGAAATTGCGTAGACGATGAAGAACAGGCTGCCAGCTCGCACCAAATGTATCTGCCGTGTATACGAGGTCAAGAAGCTGATGATGCTGGCATAAGCAAGACCAATGAATAGGCTGACGAACGCTATCGGCAGTGCTTTCTTTTCTATAAAGGAGTCCAGTTTGCAGCTGCGCATCTGTTGAATTTGCTCGGGTGACAGCGTCACTTCGGGCACCTTTAGGAAGTTCACTATCATCAGGCTAATCAGCAAGATAACGGTCGAAAAAACCAGGATGGTATTGAAATCGCCCCTACTGTTTAGGGTCATACCTAAAAACGGACCGACAGCCGAGGCTAAGGTCACGCTCATGGCATAATAACTAACACCCTCCCCACGTCGTTTGCTGGGGATGATACTGGCAGCAATGGTGCCGGTTGCTGTTCCAGCCACGCCAAACCCAAACCCATGCAGGAACCGCACTAGAAACATCATCGGCATGTTGTGAACTCCAAAATAGAACAGTGTGGAGATCATGTAGAATACCAAACCGGCATACAGCGTTTTCCTTCGACCGAACTGCTCAATAGTTCGTCCTGTCAGCGTACGTGCGACAAGCGTACCTATGAGGAATATTCCAGACGCAAGTCCGGCTGCACTCGGAGATGCATGCAGCGAGTCCATCGCATGAAGCGCGATGGTCACAATGAGCAGATAATAGACGATATACGCTAGGAAGTTGATGAGGATATCGATAATGAAGTCTTTGGTCCACAGTTTTGGTTGGTTCATACCGTCATATCTCCATGGTTGTATACCTCTGGAGCATTGGCAGAATGTGCGCGAAATTCGGTGCTGTTACTCCGGGGTCTGTTTTCTGTAGTATATAGAGAATCTATCTATATGTCCAATATCTAATATATGCTATGATGATATCTAGGAGATATAACTAATATGGAACTGCGTCATTTGCGCTACTTTCTCGCCGTGGCAGAAGAGTTAAACTTCAGCCGCGCAGCCAAGAAACTGCACATCGCACAACCACCGTTGAGTCAGCAGATACAGCAGCTTGAGGCAGAGATCGGCACACAGCTATTCACAAGGACTAACCACCGCGTTCAGCTTACATCAGCAGGCACCGCATTCCTTCCCGAAGTGCGGGCGATACTGGCACGGGTTGAGCAAGCCGTGGAGGCCGCAAAGCGGGCAAACCGCGGTGAAGTGGGCCAGATAAGTATCGGCTTCGTCGCATCCGCAATGTATGAGGTTCTGCCAAGCATCATCCGCCAATTCCGTATGAAGTATGCTGATGTAGAACTGACACTGATGGAGTTATCTAGCACAGAACAGTGCCAGGCGCTTGCAGAAAAAAGAATTGACCTTGGTTTCCTGCGTTTGCCCACACCCAAAGAGGGCATCATATACGACCAAGTCTATTCGGAAGCGCTTGTGGTTGCTCTACCCGAAAGCCATAAACTCGCAAGTCGAGATCAGCTCCCACTGCGTGAGCTAAACAATGAGGGGTTCATACTCTATCCTTCTGAACCGGAGTCCAACTTCGGCAGCTATGTCATCAACTCGTGCGCAGAAGCAGGTTTCGTGCCAAACATCATCCAACGCACTGATGAGGTGCAGACCGCGGTGGGTTTAGTAGGTGCAGGTGTGGGCATTGCTGTGGTCCCCGCCTCTACACAGTGCATCTGCCGTGAAGGTGTTGTCTATCGTCAGCTCATCGAACCTACGCCGACAATCGACTTGACGCTAGGTTACCGCGCCGATGACGGGTCACCGATACTGATGAACTTTATACGGCTATGCAGGCAGGGCTAAGATTGACATCGGGGCTATCTCGTTAACAAACTCACCAAAGACGGCGCGATGACTTCCGTAACGGTCAGTTTATCGAAACATAATATATCTTCATGATCGATGCGTACGATGGCTCCATCAATTCCACTTCCATGGTTCATATCAATGCATATAGGGTCATAGTTATACAGATCGGGTTGAGCGAACCGAAGGTATCGATGAGCTAACAGCATTGGACAAAGAGTTTTATCACTAAATAGCCTCGTCCTAAACTCGGCAAAATCAGTTCCCTCTAGGGTATTCGCAAAGAAGCAGATGCCTAATGCATCAAATGCGGGAAATATATACCTGCTTACCAACGAGCGGAGTGCGTATGGTAAACTCATGTTCAACTGTTTTTCAAGATCAGTAATCCAGTGGGTGTCGGAATATGGTTTTATCTGCCAATCTGAGTACCCATAATCTGGGTCACCCACAAGCACACTAGCAGGGCTATCGTCTACCGACACTGGTTCTCGGCGAGACGCGTTCACCTGTTCTACAAAACGGTCAATTAACTGATCAATATCATCGGTGG
>CAZFLA010000116.1:3321-10934 GCA_964519405.1 uncultured bacterium | reverse complement strand
GATTTGGCAGGTGAGAGATGTTGAATAAGTGAGTGAGGCTGATATAGACGCGGCTGGCACTGTTTGCTTTTTGTGCTGCCAACCATGTTGTGCGCATCGCTAAGGTATATTCACGCATATAGTCGTGGCAGTTCATTTCGCCGGCATTGCCCCAAACCCATTGACTGTCAATTTCATTACCGACGATGTAGCCCCATACTCGGCCGTGTACACCGCTGGGGTCACTAAAACGCTGAGATGCATATTCAACAAACGCCTGGTAATAGTTGAAGCCTGTTTCATTGGTGAGGTTGAACGCGCTGATTAGCCCCTCTGGGTTGTAATGAGGGTGCACCAGGATGTCTTTCATCTCTTGACTTATCTCACGGCGCCAGTGCATGCTGTTTAGCAAGATCAATGACACTATGATGCCGGCATCGGTCAGGTCTTTGATGGTTTTATCGAAGTTCGCCATATAAGCTTCATCGAAGTAGAATGTCTTCCCGTTACATGTGAACTCTGAGATGTTTTCACCGGGACCAGGCATCATGATATCGCCTTGGTTTAGGTTAATAGCGGCATGCCTAACACCGAGTGTAACGGCATCGTCAACCATATTACCGCAGACCTGCAGACCCTTGATGGAGTCCACAACTGGATAATCATTGTTGTATACGGCAACGCCGTCAAGGTCAGTCACGCAAGAGACGCCAGCTGCCGTTGAACCGTCAATCTCAACACCCATTAGCAGTGTTAGGGCATCGTAGTTTTGTACACATCGTGGAACACGAATTGTGCCGTTTGCATCAACTTCTGCGGTGGTTTCGGCGATGACGCTGTTATCCCATGGTGCAAGATAGCGTACTGCTGCACTAGCACCCGCTGCAGCTTGGCTAAGGAAGATAGATAAGTGCTCTTTGTATGCTGTTATAGATTTAACTGATGGCATTTTAGCCTCCAAGTGGATGGTATTTAGCATACAGGTTACCACAGATCTGGCGTGACTGCGATCTGTTACACACTGGATATCAGCAATATATGCGAAGAAAGATATAAACAGCCCGGAGTATTGATGTTAGAGGAAAGATCAAGCGGTATGTGGCTGCATTTGCTCTACTAGTTGCTTAACTATTTCTGGTTGGTTAAAGTGTTGCTCAATTCTTTTGCGGCCATTTTGTGACAGAGTCGCCGCTAGTTCCATATTTGTTGCAATGCTTATGATGGCCTTCGCAAGCTCATCCGGCTGTTTCGGCTGAATCATTAACCCACAGTTATCCGACAAAAGCTCTGGTACA
Organism: uncultured bacterium; assembly: GCA_964519405.1. Taxonomy (GTDB): domain Bacteria; phylum Armatimonadota; class HRBIN16; order HRBIN16; family HRBIN16. Next base: position 9,660 of record CAZFLA010000116.1, on the reverse strand, counting down.
CCGTCAACCGCTGTGGCAATTACCGGCACGCCATAGGCCATGGCTTCCATTAATGACACAGGAATACCCTCGGCTAAGCTAGGTAATACCATCATGTCGACAGATCCTTCTCGGTACATGTCTAAAATGCTGCTATTAGGCACGATTCCCAAGAAATCTGCTTTCACGTTGAGGTCTTGGCACAGCTTTTGGCAAGCGGGTAGATCGGGACCGTCTCCCGCGAAGATTATGTGAACTTTAAAGCCTGATTTTTGAACAACACTAGCTGCTTGTATTAGTGTCGACTGACTTTTTCGCGGAATAAAATGGGCCGGACACATGATCTTTATATCCGATGAATTTACCGATGGCACATAGTGAATTTCATTGGGAAACATTACTCCCATGTTAATGCGAATAGACCTGAACCTTGCAGCGTCAGGCACTCTGTCGGCAAATGCTTGTTTGCTGTAGTCGGAAATGAAACGCACAAATACAGATTTGTTTGCTTTGATGTCAAGAAGGTTGTTGTCGATAATATCACCTCGGTGGGCGGTGATACTAAATGGAATGCCGGTAATATCGTGAACCAACATAGCTGTTGTAGCACTCATATGAATCCAATGAGCATGAATGTGGTCGGGTTTCCATTCATTGATGTTCTTGGATATCCAAAGGGCCTTTGGTATTACTGCTAGGTTTCTTAGGAACACTTTCGGCGTAAGGTCAGCCATCAGAACTTGCTTAACTGCTGACCGGGCAATTCGGCTAGTTAGCCACAACTTGGCAGATGTGAGAAGAACTTCGCAATCCCACAACTTCTTTATAATAGTGCACTGGCTAAATGCCGGACTCAGTTTATATATGTGTTGATTTGGGATGAGTATGGGAGCGACAAATACATGATGCCCTTGTCGCTGGAGTTCGAGCATCTCATTTGTGATGAATGGCTCTGCTTTTGGATACGGTGCCAACATCGTGATATACAGTATCTTCATTTACTCAATCCTCATGTCTATTGTACGCACAAAAAAAGCACACAATGTATTCAATCTAGGGTATACTTCCTAAAGATGCAGTTCTGTTAATGTGATTCTAGCAGACCAGCAAGAGGAGGAATCATCTGATGAATGAGACTACTTTAGCAAACCTTAAAGCTGCTTTCAATGGCGAGTCAAATGCAAATGCAGCATATTCGGCATTTGCCCAGAAAGCTGATACCGAGGGATATGCGGCTGTTGCCTCATTATTCCGAAGTACAAGTAAAGCGGAAGAAATCCATTTTACGCGCGAAGGTGACCTGGTTAAAAAAGCCGGTGATGAGCCCAAAGCCGATATTCAACTACCGACTATTGGTACCACAGCAGAAAATCTTCAGTTTGGTATATCAGGGGAGACACATGAGACTGATGAGATGTACCCCGATTTCCTAGAACTTGCCGAAAAAGCAGGCGAAAAAGCGGCAGCGAAGATTTTTACATTTGCTATGAAGGCAGAAGCTGTTCATGCCAAATTGTATAAAGCTGCTTTAGCCGACCTGGAAGCTATGAAGACACCAAAAGCTTGGTATGTGTGCCCATACTGCGGCAATGTGGAGCCCGCTTTGGGTTTTGGACACTGCAGCATATGCGGAGCCATGGAAAAGGACTTCCTAGAGATTAATTAGGCAATTATTTGCTCAATTTAAAGGAGGTGTAAGTAAACACCTCCTTTTTTGTGCAATATACCGAACATTGTCCGTATGTTGTTCGTCTATGACGATGGAATAGATGATCGGCCGATGCGTCGATGCACTCACGGGTAACAAGCAAACTATAACTAACAGTCGTTATAATTAACTTGTTGAGAACTCAACTGCCTGAGGAGGCATTCGTTTTTATTGATGCAAGATGACAAATTCCAGCTCGTTCGCGTTTTGCCGATTGACGACTGGTATGCAGTTGCCTGGCAGATGCAGTATGTTGGTCAAAGATGTCCCGGAAAGGCACTGCACGATGCAGGGTTTAACCGTGAACCTATTGACTCGGACTGCGCTCGATGGGATCTGCGTATAGGCAAAAGTTTTGCAGACACTTTACATCTTTATATATCTTTAGATGGTGAGTTGTTGAGCATTACCTATGCTACAGAAGACCGGCCAGGCGGACATGCTCCAGAGAAAAGCACGTATGATGCAGCGTATGAAGTGATTCAGTCGCTGTATCAGCCCCATGTTAACGGCCCGTTATATGAAGAATGGATGTCGGAGATCATCCGACTGACAGATCCTGTACGGCATCGGGAGTCCCCAGAGGGTTACAGCCTCGACCAACTTCTTCAACGGTTAGCCATTATGTATATAGATGCCGCGATTGTACGACGTTTCGACAAGAGACTGATCTTTACTCTCGCTAGACGATTAGGTGAGTACGACAACATCGACAACATGTTATCAACTGCAGATTCCCTTAGTAATCATCGTTTTCATTCTGATGCTGCTTTGTTGATACGGCGTGTTCTCGACTTGCCTAACACCACAGCGGAGCAATGGACATTTCTTGGCGAAGTATACACTCGCCGGTTCCGTAAGCCTCGCGCAGGCGTGGTGTGCTACGTCAGCGCATTCGAGGCGAATGCCGATTTCGAACGCCCCCGTTTTGCGATATGGGAGGCAGGAGGGGCTTTTGCCCGTCGATTACTGCCCTCACGCAACTTTCGTGAAATGGATGATTGGGCCGACCGTATTCTGGCCTGTGGTGAAGGACACGAGACTGAGCAGACTGAGGTCTGTCTGAGTTTCATGGGTATGTGTTTTGAGGGGATGAGGCGAATGGGTAAAGCTCGGCAGCTTTATCAACGAGCCTTGAGCATTAACCCACGAAGCGTGGTCGCTAGTACTGCTATGGATCGAATAGACCTCGATATTCCAGAACTGCAGATTGAAGAGTTCGATATCGCATGTGTTGAGCTGCCAATTGCTATGGAACCTGACCTGTTCAGGTAAGCAGTAATGAAGTATCTCACGCCCATATTAGGGTTGCTGTTATTGTGTCTATCCCCTATGTATGCTCAACCCCTCTACCGTCTGCTGGGAGAGGGGATTGACTACCAGCGTATCGAAACAGTGATGGCTGGTAAACCGCAGGTCATCAACGTCGTTACTGTAGATATGAGCAACCCCTCGGTTAAGGTAACTGCGGCGTTAAGTAAGGATGTCGTCATCCTTGATGATGCTACCAAAGGACGAGAGACGATCCCCAGCCTTACCGCTCGTAAAAATGCAGTAGTCGGCATTAACGGTGACTTTTTTCCGTTTACCGGTGATCCGTTGAATATGTGTGTCATCGACGGTGACTACATCAGTGAGCCAGCATATCGCCGTTTGGTGTTTGGTATAACCGCTAAGAACCAAGTTGTGTTTGGTATACCCAGCTGGAGTGGTTCGGTTGGCATGCCAGATGGCACCAGCATCAAGTTGACTGGCATCAACCGTCCCGCGGGACCGAATGACTGCATACTTTATTCATCACAGTATGGCCCATCTATCTCGGCCAAATACCCCATGAAAGTGCTGAACTTATCGGGTACTGCTAATAAGTTATCACCAGGAAGTTACACTTTAACCGTTGATAGTTTAACTGATGTCTTTCCAACTTCCACCAGCACGACATGCTGGCAGTTAGGCATTTCTGGTGCTGCAGCATCTACGCTAGACAACAGCATCATCGGTAAGCAGATTTCCGTTCAATTTTCGATTGTGCCTCCTGTGGAGAGCCGCATGTCACCTAGAGCAAACGCCAACGCCCATGAAGATGCATGGAACAACCTTCGCTGGGCGGTCGGTGGCGGCCCTTGGTTGGTGTGCGATGGACGGGTATATGTAGACTCGGATGTGCAAGGATTCAAAGATGATGTCAGTAAGTCGCGAAGCCCACGCACAGCTATTGGTGTAGATGCTTCGGGTAGACTTTTGGTAGTTACAGTAGATGGTCGGCAGGCGAAATCCGCGGGTATGACGCTGACAGAGTTAGCCAGTTACATGACTTCGATCGGTGCTGTATATGCGATGAACTTCGACGGGGGAGGAAGCAGCACAATGGCGCTGTTCGGTGGTCGCTTGGCAAATGTCCCCAGCGACCCATCTCCTCGTGCTGTCGCCAATGGTATTCTCATATACTCAAATCCATATACCCTGCAGCCATTATCAGCCTTAACAGTATCACCCGGATCTATTGAGGTGAAAGCCGGTCAACAGGTGGAGTTTAGCCTCGTTGGATATGATGTTCCTGAACCTGTTGGCGGTGATGTGATCTGGACGATGACAAACGCTGTTGGCAAAATAAACGGGAATGGTGTGTTTACCGCGGAACGTCCTGGTGATGCTTACATTAATGCCTATTATGACAACCGCAGTTATCGCGCGATGATCACAGTTTCCCCGTAGAACCTCAAAATCGTCTGCATGAAACTGCATGTCATGTGTTTGGCTGATCTACAGAACATCGGCTAATATAGGCCAGATACACCATGCCGTAACTCACGATATTGGCAGACTGCTTGTGGATATCTGAAGGCAGCCCTTGGCTTCATGATGGTGAGGCCATATGCGGTATACTGGCGAGTGATCGGCTGCGTAAAAGCCGTTATGAATTTCTGAGGTATATTCCATGAGTTACTACCTAACAGATGAGCATGTTTCGCGTGCTGAAGCGTTTGTCCATGGTGCGAAGCAACATGGCGGACTGGCTGCTGTGAACCTTGAACAGTTTTGGGAAGATCAAGCGATTGCCTCAAGCAATCCATGGGCAAATAACTGCCCGCAGATGCCCTTTGGCATCGGTATGGCCATAGATTGTGTGTTCGATGAGCTAGGCATTCCAGAGACTTCCGAAAACTGGTATCGGATGGAACACGATGAAGACTGGCGTATAGAGGTGTCGCATCGGTATAACGACCTAGCCCAGCAGATAGTCGGACGCCGGTTATTGCCTGAAGTTAAATCCGACGCCTCACTAAAGTGGCCAGCCATAAAGGAGCTTCACGATATCTTCGAAGCTCGTAATGTATGGCACGATCGTTCATACTGGCTGGAACAATCGGCTCACGGAGAAGATGAGCTGCAAGCACTACTAGATAGAGTAGAGACTCGGCTGGAAAAGCTTCGTGAGTTCATGCTGCCCGATGATTGGTCGGAACAAAAGGCACGGTTGCTTTCTGCTGGTGCTAAGGTGCGGTTGTATCGAGGTCAGCGTGGGCCAGTGACTTTTGCAGCGTCGATTTATGGAGCGCAGGATCTGTTGTTCCTCATCTACGATAACCCCGATCTGGCTGCGCGGTTTCGCGATGTCATACTCAAAGCCATCCTGATGCGAGCTCGGGTTCTGGATGAAGAAGCAGGGTATACTCCAGAGACAGCTCCGCATGGGTGGGGATGGGCAGATGATGACTGTTGTTTGCTGAGCCCCAATATGTATGAGTTTTTCGGGTATCCCATACTTAAGGGTGTATTTGATCACTATTCGCCTGATGAGAAAGATACCCGCGGACAACACTCCGATTCTTCCATGGCGCACCTTTTACCGTTGTTGGCACGTCTAAACCTAACGTGGACAAACTTTGGGCCGACGGTGCGTGTGAGCGAAATTAGGAAGCATCTGCCAAATGCGGTGATATCTGGGCAGTTGGCTCCGTTCACGTTTAGTCGCAACGAAGAGGTAAATATGGTCGCGGAGTTGCTGCGAGATTATGAGCAAAGCATCGAACATCGCGGAGTGGTGTTTGCCACTGCCGGCAGCATCAATAACGGCTCACGGTTGAGTGGAATGCGCTTACTGATGTCTGCTATACAGCAGTTTGGTCGATACTAAGTAATGACTTCCACAAAGTTCCGGGCTTAAGGTTCGGTATGTAAGGTGGAATGGGAGGCATATATGCAAGTTGGAGTAGTTGGCACGGGACTGATGGGATTTGCCATGGCCAAGAAAATGATGGAGCAAGGTTATACGGTAAAGGTGTATAACCGCACCAAACAGAAAGCAGAACCGCTGATAGAAATGGGCGCAATCTGGTGTGATACGCCAGGTGAGGCTGCCGATGGCAGCGAAGTGGTGATTAGCATGGTCACCAATCCAGAAGCCGTTAGCTTGGTTACATTGGGACCAGATGGTATTCTGGAGCACCTACCTGAAGGCAGTGTGCACAGCGAAATGAGCACCATTACGCCGGATGCTGCTGAGGCTATGCTCAAGGCGTATGAGGGCAGTGGTAAATACTACATTCAAGCACCTGTGCTAGGATCAGTGCCTCAGATAGCAGCAGGAACACTGTGGGTTTATCCTGGTGGTGACAAAGACGGTATTGCCAAAGCAGAACCTGTGTGGC
>CAZFLA010000116.1:2335-3311 GCA_964519405.1 uncultured bacterium | reverse complement strand
TCATATGATGCTTGGCTTTGGACAGAGCATGCTTTTCGCTTCTGCGGCTGGGGTGGATCCCCGTTACTTCATAGAGATGCTTCAGCAAACGGCGATGGCATGTCCTATGTGGAAAAACAAAAGCGGAAAATTGCTTGCTCGTGATTTTACACCTAACTTCTTCATTCGAAACATGGTCAAGGACCTTGATCTTGCGATGCAGACCGCAAAAGACAACAGCCTTCCAATACCTTTCACCGCGCTGGCTCGCGAACTGATGTCGTCTGCTGTGGCACAAGGTTGGGGCGACGAGGACTATAGTGCCTGTGTCAAAGTACTTGAGCTGCTGGCTAACAGAACACTGGAATAACCACTGGCATGTGTAGTCATGCTTCTGGTCAGGTTGTGTTGACTGGTAAAATGTATAAGGCAGAGAATGCTGAGGAGTGATTGAGATTAACGACATAAAAATATTCACTGATGGTGCCTGTTCTGGCAACCCGGGGCCGGGCGGTTGGGCAGCAATCATCGTGTGGGCAGATAGAATCGAAGAGATTGGCGGCGGCGAAGCCGACACTACTAATAACCGTATGGAAATGTCTGCAGCTATAGAAGCGTTAAGACGAGTGCCTGTTGATGCTCGGGTTGAAATATACACCGATAGCCAATACCTAAAGAACGGCATTACCAGTTGGATGGACGGTTGGAAGCGCAGAGGCTGGCAGAAAGCCGATGGTCAACCGGTACTGAACAAAGACCTGTGGGTTGCGTTAGACCATTTGTGCTGCGATCGTGTTGTATGGCATTACGTACGCGGGCACGCTGATAACCCCTATAACAATAGATGCGATGTCATCGCGGTAAGCTACAGCAAGGGCAAACCTGTGGAACTGAGGATTATGAATCGCGATAGGGCTCATGAACCCGTCATGGCTCCCGAGGTTCCAGCGATCATCGCAAGTGGTGCAGGATGGGATTGGGGCACTAACCCCTCGAT
>CAZFLA010000116.1:0-2325 GCA_964519405.1 uncultured bacterium | reverse complement strand
TTGTCTCCTTGCCGATGTAGTACCTCTTGTTCTTGTAGATGATGTTCTCGAAAGGCATGCGTCCTGGGCTCGGTGTTTTGCACGAGTGAATGGCATGAGAGGCGCAAGGTTCCGCAAAGCGAACAACCCAGACGATGAAAAAATGATACTGAAAAGCTGGAAGCTAGTATAGTCGAATAGACTACATACCTTACAGTAAAATAACCCCACGCAGTGTTAACGCTGCGTGGGGTTATTTACGAAGCGATGTTCTACATATCGCCTGGGCGAATGATCTTCGGTGCGGGTTCTATGTCACCTGGCATGATGATGCTAGACTTCGCATCGACGGCTACAAGCTCCAAGTCGAAAATGAGTGTTTTGTCAGCCAAAGGATGATTGGCGTCAACCCACACTTCGGCTGCTGCTACCTTGGTGATCTTAGCAGGCAGTGGCTGACCGTCAGGACCTTGAAGCATAAGCTCCAGCCCTTCTTCAGGGGTGATATGGTCAGGCCATTCATTGATAGGCACTTTTAGCACCATTTCTTCACGGCTGCGGCCGTAAGCCTGATCACATGGGATAGTGATCTTTTTCTTGTCACCAATATTCATACCGGTCACGCCTTCATCGAAGCCAGGAATGACCATGCCAGAGCCTAGTTCGAAAGATAAGGGCTCGCGGCCCTCGCTTGAATCGAAAATCGACCCGTCTTCCAGTGAGCCGATATAGTGCACATGCACGGTATCTCCGGTTTTAGCTGCCATTGTTTTCCTCTCTTGCCGCTACACACGGTGCAAGAAAGTGCTCCGTTACGGCCTGTCAACTAATATATACTGTATCCGATATTGCGGCAAACTGATAAGGCCAGGCACATCAATAGCTAGCTCGTGAGTATCTCATTGACAGTAGTTACCAGTTTATCGACAGTGAATGGTTTGTTGATGAATGCCAGATGCTGAGATGCGATATCATCCCAATTTACTTTGTCGTCAGTGTAACCGCTGTTCAGCAGGATTTTCTGCGATGGGTTCAACTCATGGATGTGTTTCGCTAACTCCAATCCATCCATGTTTGGCATCACCACATCGCTCATAACCAGGTTATATGCAGTGGGATCATTCTTGTATAGATCCAATGCGGCTTCGCCATCAGATGCCGGGATGACTGTATATCCGTAACGTTCAAGAACTTTAACAGCCATACGCTGCACGGCTACTTCATCCTCAACAAGCATAATGCGTTCGCCGTGCCCATGCGGAGGTTCATGTGTGGTGTTGGCTTCCTCCACTTGTTCCGTTGTGGCAGCTACTGCAGGCAGGTAAAGATGGAACTCCGATCCTACTCCCAATGCACTGTTAACACTGATCCAACCGTCGTGTTGTTTCAAGATGGCATCGCAAGTTGCTAAACCTAGCCCCGTGCCTTTACCTTGTGTTTTAGTGGTATAGAACGGCTCGAAAATATGGGTTCGTGTTTGTTCATCCATGCCTAAGCCCGTATCCGCGATGGTCACCATAACATAGGTGCCAGCAGCCGCTTCTGGCGCATACAACTCGTCTGTAGAGCCAATGGTAACCAGGTTTGTTATCACTTTTAATGTGCCGCCATTCGGCATGGCATCACGAGCATTGGTTACCAGGTTAAGTACAACCTGCCCGATCTGGCCGTCATCAACACAAGCGATCGGTGGATTTTCGCATAAGATCATCTCCACTTTGATATCTTCTCCCACAAGGCGTGTGAACATGCGTGAGGATGACGAGACCAACTTGTTGATATCTGTATCGGACTTCTTTAAAGTCTGTTTACGGCTAAATGCCAGCAACTGCTTGGTCAGGGAAGCTGCTTGGTCACTAGCGCGGCGAACTTCTTGCAATTCAGGATATAATGGGTTGCTTTCATCGGACATATCCATCATGATATCGACAAAGCCTGTGATGACAGTTAGCAAGTTGTTAAAGTCATGAGCGATACCGCTGGATAGGCGTCCGATTGTTTCAAGCTTTTGACTTTGCAGCCTTTTTTGATCCTCTAGTTGCTTCCGTTCTTCGGCATCAACTTGTGCTGTAATATCTATCACGATTGTATATAAGTATATTTTGCTGTCTAGTTTTATCGGGGAACTTAAGACTTCGACATCACGGATGTTGCCATTAGCAAGCCTGTGCTTAAACTTAAATATGTTCTTTTTTCTGCCAGTCGCAAGCTGCATGTTTTCTTTGATGGAAGGAGCAGACGATGTGTTGATATCCATGACATACATTTTGCGCAACTGTTCTTGGCTCCAACCATAGTAACTCTCAGCAGCAGGATTTGCGTCGATGATCGCTCCTGTCTCAGGAT
>CAZFLA010000115.1:1621-11183 GCA_964519405.1 uncultured bacterium | reverse complement strand
TAATCACCTTCACGCTGTAGTCAAGCCCCATCTGCAGGTTATGAGTCATCGTGAGCAGATGATTGATACCCTTATCCGGCAGAAGACATGCGTCGATTAGCGGTTTTGAGGATTCATCAAGCCTCTCTAATACCGCAGATCGGTCACGAGCTCGCAGTGCAGCAATAAAGTGCTGCAGCACGCCCTCAGGTTGGTCGATATTGGGGATATATATCATCCATGCTGTGTTTGATTTCCATGGGAGCTGACTAGTTTGGGCTTTGACCTTTACTGATGGAACGGATTGGTCGATGATCTGCGCTGAGCAGAATTGCGCGCCAAACAGCAATATTGTGATGATAACAGTCAGACGTCGCAATGCAGCTACCCCTCCGAACAGCCTCCGGGTTTCAGGATACAACCGGAGTTGACAGACTCTTCTGTGTTTAGTGTAGCATGGATACCGGCATGATGCTTAATGCGTTGTGTCTTTATGTAAAATAGTATTATGAAATGCTTGTCAACACCTGGTCATCTCCGTTTAGCCGTGCTGATGCTGCTCTACTTGCTGTTAGTGGGCATCGCCAAATTATGTGAGCCGTTAGGGCGATGGCCGTTTTGGGCTATTGACATCATTCCCGCTGTCATTCTTGTGCTGCCAGTATATCTGGCTTCTGTGATATATGCCTTTCGCCGTCAACCCCGGTATGCCATTATGATGGTGGTCATCGCATCTGTTTGTCTCGCTTTCTGGACAGACACAGTGCTGTGGCGGCTTCCCTCGCATTCTACAGGGCGCAGTATTCGCCTAATTACATGGAATACCAAGTGGAACAGCGGACTCGCCGAACTGCCTCAGCTTTTACAGCGTGAAAACCCAGACATCGTATGTCTTCAAGAGCTGATGGGTGAGGGAAGGACAGATGCTATCTGGCATAAGCTGCGCCAGCAGGGTTGGCATGTCGCCGTTGAAAAGCAATATGCAGTGATAAGTAAGTATCCCATCAATGTGACGGATTCTGCGCCTTATATGCTGAAAACAACACTGAATGTCGATGGACGCCAGGTTCGGCTGACTACGGCGCATCTCTGGTTGCCCTACAGCATGTATGCCCGCACACCGGGGCAGTTTCGACGCAGTCTGCGCCCGATGGCATGGCAGCGTAAACTTCAGCTAGATGCCGTGCTGCAGGATCCGAAACCGGATGTGATATGCGGCGACCTCAATACACCACCGCATACCTCGTTAACGAGTCGTTTGGCCTCGAAATACCAGGATAGCCATGTCGCAGCGGGAACTGGCGCCGGCTACAGTTACCCTAGCTCTCTGCCTATAGTGCGCATAGATCACGTGTATGTATCCAAGCAGATGAGGGTTGTGAGCAGCCGCACACTAGCGCTGCCAAAATCCGACCATCGCGCAGTGATGGTGGAGTTTCAGCTTAACCGCTAGGGACTACTTTTCGTGGTAATTCGCTTTCCCCTACATGATATTGCGGAATGATATGCCGCAGACCTTGTGTTAATCGCAAAATGGCTATGATGCCGTGGGTATAGTCACCCACACGACTATGTTCCGGGAGCTGCGTCCAGTGTGGGTTCCTGCACCGCACGGTTTATCAATAGCGGCCGGCGTCGCTTCACTCCGGCCGGCGCATGGATGCCAATGCGCCCGTGTCTTGGGCCCAGGAATGATACCATGTTGCTTGTATAGATCGATTCATTGACATTTACCCTAATTCCGCAGCATTGCAACCATCATATGAATGCTATTTGGCAATTGGCTCGGTAGTGTGACTTTATATTCGACTGGGCCTGAAGGTAATCCTCTAATACACTGAGTGGGAAGTCACTAGGTATGATAGCGCGGGGATTTAGGGGTGATGGCAGTGGATGCATTATGTAGCGATCCACTGCCAATTAGGTTATAGGATGGCTTTTGCCTTGTTGATTTGCTCCATCACTGCGCTGGGGGCTGTACCGCCCTCGCTTGTTCTGGCACGCATCACAGCCAGATGCTGCAGATATTGAGGAGCATCGTCACCAATGAGCTCGCTGAACGTGCGAAGCTGATCGGCTGACAAATCTTCTAGACAGAGCTTTTGCTCAATACACCAGCGGACCACATGCCCAACTACCGAATGAGCTTGTCGGAAAGGCATACCCTTTCGGGCGAGGTAGTCTGCCAGGTCAGTTGCATTGCTGAAGTCGCCGTGCAGGCTTTCGGCCATCTTGTTTGCTCGGAACTGAGCGGTGCTCAGCATTAGGCAGCTCATACCTAAGCAGTCTTTAACTGTATCCAAAGCGTCAAACAGGTAGCTCTTGTCTTCCTGCAGGTCACGGTTATAAGCTAACGGCAGGCTCTTCATAGTGACCAGCATACCAGTCAGATCGCCCACCACTTTACCAACGCGTCCGCGGATAAGCTCCGCCACATCAGGGTTCTTCTTCTGCGGCATGATGCTGCTGCCGGTGGTGACCGTGTCATCGCACTCTACATAGCCGAGGTCAGGTGAACTCCACCAGATCAGCTCTTCACAAAGCCGACTCAGATGAACCATGACAGTTGCAGCTGCGCTTAGGAACTCTATGATCCAGTCACGGTCGCTGACAGCGTCCAGGCTATTGGGAATGACTTCGTCAAACTCAAGAAGCTTGGCGACCATCTGGCGATCGATGGGGAACCCAGTGCCGGCTAACGCCGCGCTGCCGAGGGGCAGCTTGTTCATGCGTTTGCGGATGTCATGCATGCGATCACGATCGCGTTCGAACATCCAAAAATACGCCATCAGGTGATGAGCCAAGCTGACGGGTTGCGCATGCTGTGTGTGGGTCAGCCCCGGCAGAATAGTCTCCACTTGCGATGGTGCTGCGCTGACTATCCATGCCATGATCTCGGTCAGTTGCTCAGACAACAGGTCAATCTCTGCGCGCATGTAGAGGCGAACATCGGTAACAACTTGGTCGTTACGGCTGCGAGCTGTATGCAGTTTACCAGCGACAGCCCCGATTTCATCAGTGAGAAATCTCTCGATTTCGCTGTGAACATCCTCTGCGTTTGGATCAAACTGCAGCTCACCGCTGGCAATTTTGTTGCGGACGATTTGCAGACCCGCAATGATCTCAGATGAGTCCTGCGGCGGAATGATGCCTTTTTGGCCCAACATGCGCACATGCTCAATGGACCCTATGATATCAGCATGCCACATACGCTGATCTAGGCTCATGGAGGCGCTGAACGCCTCCACAGCCTGGTTCGTTTCCTTCTCGAAACGTCCTCCCCAGAGTTTCGCCATATTACCGGCGCTTCTGTCGGAGGGATTCGAGCATGCGGGCTTGCATACCGAAGTTCTTGACCATACCAGTCATCTCGCTCTGATCGAAAGTATCAGTGTCGAAGGAGATCAGGTCTTCGGAGTATAGTGCCCAGTCGCTCTTGCGTCCGGCTACTCGCATACCGCCTTTATATAGACGCATGGTCACTTCGCCGGTCACGCGCTCTTGGCTCTTGTTGATGAACGCTTCAAGGTCCTCTTTGAGCGGGTCAAACCACAAACCAGCGTAAGCCATTTCGCCCCATTGAGCATCGACGATGCTCTTGAACTTCAGCTCTTCGCGGGTCATGACGAGTGCTTCCAACGCTTTGTGAGCAGCAATCAGCACAACGGCTGCAGGACACTCGTAGTTTTCGCGAGCCTTAAGCCCAAGCATACGGTCTTCCATGATGTCGACGCGGCCAACGCCGTTTTCGCCGGCGATTTTGTGCATCGCAGCGATAAGGGCTTGAGGAGCCAACTTCTCACCATCGATGGAGACAGGAATGCCGTTTTCGAAACCAATGGTCACTTCGCGAGGGGTGTTCGGTGCTTCTACCGGATTCTTGGTCCAGATATACACTTCTTCTGGAGTGTGGTAATCTGGTTCTTCCAGATGTCCACCCTCGATGGAGCGTCCCCAGAGGTTTTCGTCGATACTATATATCTTTTCTTTGCTGACGGTAATAGGAATACCGCGCTGAATTGCGTAATCAATCTCCCAGCTTCGGGTCATGCTTCTTTCGCGCATAGGAGCAATGATGTTGGCGTCTGGCATATGAGCACGGATGCCGAACTCAATACGGAATTGGTCGTTGCCTTTACCTGTGCAGCCATGTGCGAAGTCAGAGCATCCAACCTTTTGGGCAATCTCAACTGCTTTTTTAGCAATCAGCGGCCGTGCGATGGATGTGCTGATGGGGTAGCCTTCGTAGTCACCATTTGCTTTAACAGAAGCAAAGCAGTAATCGGCAGCGAATTCTTCTTTAGCGTCGATTGTATAATGCTCGGTGCCCATCACCTTGGCTTTACTTTCGGCCTGATCCAGGTCTGCTTGTGGTTGACCTACATCAACGGTAACTGTAACGACATGGTCGAAACCATAATCTTCTTTCATCATAGGGATGCAAACGGAGGTGTCGAGTCCTCCGGAGTAAACCAGTATCACTTTTTTCATCGTTTCCGATTCTCCTTGGAGTGCAGATTGGCTTCTGCTCTCACGGTAATATTATAGCAATTGCACGTTGTGTTTGTTGTGAATTGTTGGTCTGTTGGTATACTTGTTAAGAAACCATCCATGAAAAAGTTCGCATAGTAAGCGAAGAGCCCTTACCGCTTTGCGCGGAAAGGGCTCTTGATAACCGTCTGTAATACTACTTAAGTCGGTCGCCTAGATAGACTAACGAAAGAATGGTGCTGAGTGCGGTAGCAACCGGAGCCCAAGCGGCTTGAGGTCCGCGTGTTTCACCGACTACCACTTTGTCATTGGCTTCTATCATGATGTCATCGACTTCGCCTTTTTCAAGCTTGGTGAAGTCAATTTTAACCAGCGTAGGTTTGTCCGTTCCCTTTGCTTGTCGCAATACCTTGATATCGCGTTTTTTTGCGGTTTCAATCTTGAAACCACCAGCAGCACTGATAGCTTCCGATAGCCGCATGCGTCCAACCAGCGGATACGTGCCAGGTTTGGTCACTCCGCCCATCACAGAGAAATAGGTGGGGTCTTGCACGACCGGCACCAATATCCTGTCATTCGCACTCATGGTCACCTGTTTTGCAGGGTCACTGCTCATTGCGTCAGCATAGGTAATATGAATCTCTTCGCTGCTGCCTTCATGGCGGATGGTAACACGTGTGGTGTCTGCATCAGGGGTGACGCCGCCGGCCGCAGCTAGTGCTTCCCGTAGAGTGCCGCCTGTCTGCAGCTCATAGGCTCCGGCTTTAACAACCGATCCTACGACAAACACGCTCATGGTAGGCTTAGCACTGACGGTGACAACATCACCAGGATGAAGCTGCTGACGTGCCGTGGGATCAGCCGTCTTCAGCATCTCATCAAGGTTGATGGCTGTTTCGGTGGTCGCTCCCGACTTGCGCAGAAGCACTCGGGTGAGGTCGGCGTTATCAAGCGGCTCTGCCGCTTGCACAACCTCAAGAACATATACGGGCACATCGGGCAGTATGGGGGTCTTTCCCGGTTTCTTAACGGCTCCCATGACGGTGATAAACCGCTCTGCTCGCTCAACGATGACCACAGTGACTTGGGGATCGATGTAGTATTTCTTGAGAAGGACTTGGATTTTGTCTGCAGCTTGCTGTTCAGTTAGGTTCAGCACACTAACAACATTGATGAGCGGAAGTTTAATGTTTCCTGCGTCATCAACCTGCTGCTTGCCTCCCATATCTTCGTCGGCACCCAGTATGGTGATCTGTAGTTGGTCGCGAGTAGCTATAGTCACTGCATCTGCAGGTGTTTGCGCAGACGCATTCAACGAAATGCAGGTGAATAGAGCGCACAACGCGCCTAGGAGAAATCGGACGGTTTTCATCAACAGGTAGCCCCTTTCGCGATATGGGAAAGACCGGAACCCCAAAAAGGGGGTCCGGTCGTCACATTTTGACACGTTAGGAATGATACGCATCACTTTATTATGTATTTTCGACGCGCCTTATCGATACCTTGATCCCGTTTGCTTTCGTCAAGGTGCCACATACCACCTCGCTGATAGAAAGCTGGGAAAGCGCTTAACACCGACGCCACTCGTCGACGGGTGGTTTGCCGAATAACATTGACCTCGGCTAAAACACCGGCGAACTCTAGACCGCGGCGGGTATCGGTGAGTACCCTGCAAATGATATCAAAAGTGGCTTCGCCCTGGCTGTTGGATGCATATCCATACAGAGCATCAGCTCTGTTCTGCGATAAGTGTACCCGCTGGTCGATATCATTCAACCACTCTATTTGATAAACACCGGTTGCATCAGTTCGGCTTAACTGGAATGTTGCACCGCTAGGAACATCTTTTTGCATGTAAAAATCAAACAAACCGTATAGCAAACGAGTTGAGTGATTTAGGTATATATCATAACTCTTGCCACTAGCTGCATCTACGAAAGTAAGCAGTTGCTTCTGCGGACCACCTGCAAAGAAGCCCTTTGGTACCTGGCAGAGAGGGAATGTGCCTAGCTCTTTGTGACGCATTTTAATGACACAAGTGATGGTGGTAGGTTCTGGCACGATAACATAGTCATCGCCTTCTTCATCCAATACATCCTGTACCACTGGGTCCATGATGTCGCTCTTTAATGTGCCAAGGAAACCATCATCTTTTAGGTCAACTTCAAGCTCTTCACCGCTGTCTTCATCATAGAAGTGAACGACAGGGAAGGTGAGGCTGTCGGGAATGGAGTCTGTATAGGCTGGGAAAATGTTCTCAGGAGCAAAACGAGAACCGCCTACCCATAAAACACCGTCAGACGCTTGAAGTACACGGCAGACAGTTTTAACATCCTGTTTAAATGTGCTGTCTACGGAAGTTCTTTCAAACACATTTGTGACAATCTCTGATGCGTCAATGACGTCGTTCTGCTCGTTAATATACTTAATGATTGTCTGAACATTTTCTTCACTGAGTGCGAGCGGCTCGGCCATCTGCTCAGCCATTTGAGCATTGACTTCATCCATCTCAGGCTTTAATGATGCGATCCATTGTTCAGCAATGGAATTCGATGAAAGATGAGGCACGCATATCTCGCATCCCGGCTCAAACGATGGGATGACGACAGCTGATGCTAGCTCGATGATGTGCTCAAAACACTTCAGCGCATCAAAGGTATCTGGCTGTTCGCGCCAGTAGAGATATGCTAATGTGCGAATGGAAACTGGTCCTTCAGCGGCATCAAGAATGGCAATGACCGATTCATCGCTGCCATCAAAGCGAACCTTGGCTTTTTTACTTCGCAGTTTTTCAGCCATTTCGTAATCAACGAAATTCACGAATGCTATGTCTTCAGGTGTGCTATCGCTGTCTGCTTCTAAAAGCCAGCTCTTAATACCCACTTTTCCATCAGACGTCTGGAAATAGTAGCTGCCAATTAACCTGTGTATGCTGTCACGCAGCACCTCCGCAGGGCGCTGGTACACTTTAGCGAGAGGCGTGATGATAGCATCAAGCCGAACGGGTTGACCACAGAACTGAAGAAGATGATCCAGAAGGTAGGTCATTGGTCGGCTAGAATCTTCAAACCCTATAGAAAGACCCCACTTTCGATCAGACTGTACAAATAACTGACCATTTGTTATTAGTGTATAACGGATAATAGTCATATCTGATCCCGGCACATGAAACCCAGATGCTATTTGCTTCAGCGCGGCTGGCTCGCCGAGGTTCAGCAGGGTGCTGACCATAGCTGCGCGCAGGTATCCTTTGGCGAAGTCGCCAGTGGAGACCTGGGTTGCCTTTGTACTCATTGCACTACCTCCAGAATGTTGTATATTTCTAAATCAAGATCATCGTGAGCTTGATGATAATCTATTGTTCTAACGACACTATATGTTTCGCGAATAGGTCATAACTGTCTGCAGAAGTGACGACAGCATTCACAAATTCGCCGGGTGTCAAATTCTCTCCGGTAACAAACACCGATCCGTCAATCTCTGGTGCATCTCGGAAACTTCTTCCTTGATAGACCCTAGGCTTACCTTGAACACGAGATTCCACCAAAACCTGTATGGTGCGTCCAACCCATAACCGGTTGCGTTCGTGGCTTATTAATTTCTGGTGCCGCATCAGTTTGTTGTATCTGTTTTGCGCCACTTTAGCTGGTATCCGCTCTGGCAGATCAGCAGCGAGCGTTCCTTCTTCTGCAGAGAAGATGAAAGCTCCAAGCCTGTCAAACTGCACATCATCACAGAAGCGCAGTAGATTCTCAAACTGCTCTTCAGTCTCACCAGGATACCCCACGATCATCGATGTCCGCAGTGAGATATCAGGGTTCGCCGCTCTAAGCTTCTTCAACAGGTTCAGCGTCTGTTCGCGGCGGTGGCTGCGACGCATGGCTGACAGTAATTCATCCTCACTGTGTTGAAGCGGCATATCTATATACGGAACAACGCTCGATAGAGAGGTAAGGCACTCTATCATTTTGTCATCGAGCCGTGTGGGATATGCATACATAACCCGTATCCACGTAAAACAATGCAAAGCATCGAGCTCACGCAGTAACTCCGGTAAAAGCGAGCGTCCTGCGATATCTAAGCCATACTGCGTGGTGTCTTGAGCTATGACAATAAGCTCTTTCACATCCATCTGCGCCAGGTTCTGCGCTTCAGCCATCACTCGATCCATCGGTTTGCTGACATGCTTACCACGAAAACTTGGTATCGTGCAGAAAGCACACCGGTGATCGCAGCCTTCCGATATCTTCAGATAAGCGCTCCATGCTGGTGTTGACAACACGCGTTCGGACACCGAAGCCCAATCGTGTACCGGAACCTGCGGCACGAAATCACCAGAGGAGCCATCAAGACATTTGGTAACCAAATCGTTGATGTGGGACATCTGGCCAACACCCACGACGGCGTCCACAGATACATGCTTGCTCAACGCTGATGCACCTATTCTCTGCGGTAAACATCCCGCCGCGATGAGTTTAGCTCCTGTCCTCAACAGCGTTTTGCGAAGCTGAGATAACGTCTGTATCGATTCGTCAGATGCAGACTTAATGAACCCGCAGGTGTTGACAATAACAGCGTCGGCCAGGGCTGGATCACCAACTATTTCATGGCCTGCATGTTTTAGCACACCGGCCATCTCCTCGGCGTCGACTGTGTTCTTCGGACAGCCCAGATTCACGATGGCAATACGGTAGCTCAATCAGCACTCCCTCACGAAAGAAAATAAGTCACTATTCAGTATTATAGCGAAGGGAGTGAACAGCGTCAAAGCAGGAAGCATTATACACTGTCCATATATGTAATCGCTTCACATGGTGTTCACAAGACAACACATATGAGTTATACGGTAATGAGCTGCGATATGTGTACGGAGTGCGTTCATAACACGTGAGATCGCATACTGATAGGTGTTCATTATGGGTGTCAGGAACTCACCAAAACAACGGTAACGTAGAACTTATTACAGCCCTTTACTCAAAGAGTGATATCAGATGGGCCAAATACCAGTCATATTGGTGGAGATCGATGTTAACAAAGGCTGTGTTTCGGTTATGAAGCCGGCTGCGTCCATTCGGTTTCCTTTGAAGCGGGA